>SXXD01000078.1 GCA_005789685.1 Burkholderiales bacterium | reverse complement strand
GTGCATCACTGGCTAATTCGGGGTGGCCCGCCACATCACAAAACTTGGCAAACTGCCCATCGTTGCCGACAGCCAAAATCAGATGATCACGCGCATCAGGCGCGGCATTCAAAGCGGGCTTTACTTCAAACACTTGATAAGGAACGATGTTTTGGTGGGCATTGCCCGCGCGGCCGGGGGTTTTGCCACTGACCAAATAGTTAGCGCCTAAATTGGCCAGCATGGCCACTTGCGTGTCCAACAAAGCCATGTCGACATACTGGCCCTCGCCTGTTTTTTCGGCATGCCGCAAGGCTGCCAAAATACCAACGCAGGCATACATGCCCGTGAACAAATCGGCCACAGCAACGCCTACTTTTTGCGGACCACCGCCAAGATCATCGCGCTCGCCTGTGACACTCATCAGGCCACCAATGCCTTGGACAGCATAGTCATAGCCCGCCCGGTCGCTGTACGGGCCGGTTTGTCCAAAGCCTGTGACGCTGCAATACACAAGCCCAGGGTTGATGGCCTTCAAACTGGGATAGTCCAAACCATAGCGGGCCATGTCGCCAACCTTGAAGTTTTCAATGAAAACGTCACAATGCGCCACCAACTCACGGATCAAAACTTGACCATCATGCTTGGAAATGTCGCACGTAAGTGAGCGCTTATTTCTATTGGTTCCAAGATAATAAGCGGCTTCAGGGGTGTCATTGCCTGCGGCATCTTTGAGAAAGGGGGGGCCCCAGCTGCGCGTGTCGTCACCGGCGTCGGGCCGCTCGATTTTGATCACATCGGCCCCAAGGTCGGCCAAAGTTTGGGTACACCAAGGGCCCGCGAGGACGCGGGAGAGGTCAAGAATACGGATGCCGTCTAGTGAGTTCATGCCCTCATTGTCGCGAAAAATACAGCCACATGCTCGCGTTGATAATCAGACCATGCGCAAAAATTTTTTGAAGTCTGCAGCAGCGGTTTTTTTCTCAGTTCTGGGACTCAGCGCATGCCAGCCCAGTTTGAATTGGCGAAATGTACAAATGCCAGAAACCACGATCAGCTTTGAGTTGCCCTGCAAACCTGACAAAACCACCAAGCCGGTCACCATGGCCGGCCAAGCCTTAGAGTTGTCGGTGTTGGGGTGCGAGGCTGGCGATGCCGTCTGGGCGGTCATGTCCGCCAAGCTAAGCGCCGATGCCGATCGCACAGAGCTTTTGAAAGGTTGGCGCCAAGCCACCCTGCAAAACATGCGCGCCACTCAAATTGAAGATGCAGCGTGGATGCCTGGCCGAATCACAGCTTTGCCAGGCGCGCTCCGTTTAAAGGCCCGCGGCACAACCGCCAAGGGTGAACCCGTCCATGCCCATGCGGTATGGTTTGCGCATTTAGAGGGCGATTCTGTTCGTGTGGTGCATGCGGTGGTTTACCAAAACCAAGGCCACAAGAAAGAACTTAAGCACGACCCCAAGCAAGACCAAAGCGCTGACCTGTTAATTGAAAGTATGAAGTTGCCATGAACCCAACGACCAGTCCCTTTATGGCACGCAGACAAATACTAGGGGTCTTTTTGGCCTTTGCAGCGGCTTATTTTTTGTCGGCTTTGATTCGCGCCATCACGGCTACCTTGTCGCCCACCTTGACTCAGGAATTAGCGCTTTCAGCGCAAGACTTGGGCTTGCTTGCGGGGGGCTACTTTCTCGGGTTTGCAGCCACTCAACTTCCTTTGGGCAAATGGCTTGACAAGCATGGCCCTAAAAAAGTCTTGCTGTCGTTCTTGGTTGTGGCCGTATTGGGTTGCATCGCTTTTTCATTGGCCCAAAGTTTCATCGGCCTTTGGTTAGCCCGTGTTTTGTGTGGTGTGGGGGTGAGCGCTTGTTTAATGGCGCCCTTAACGGGCTACAGACGATGGATGGCGCCAGGCGCGCAGTTGCGGGCCAACTCTTGGATGCTGATGACGGGCTCTTTGGGCATGCTTTCTTCCACTTTACCCGTCCAATGGTTGATGCCAATCATGGGCTGGCGTGCCATATTTGCAGGCTTGGCCGTTCTGGTTGTATTGTCAATGGTCATGATTTATGTTTTGGTGCCTGTGTGGGAAAAGCCAGAAACAAACCCACAAGACCCGCAGCAGAAAGCCATTGAAACTGAAGAGGGCTACGGCCCCATTTGGCGCAGTGCCTATTTTTGGCGAATGGCCCCCATTGGCTTTTTTTGCTACGGTGGTTTATTGGCCCTTCAGACGCTTTGGGCCGCGCCATGGATGACCGTGGTGGGAGGCTACTCGCCACTGGATGCCGCAACAGGCTTGTTTGCCATTAATTTCGCCATGCTGGTGACTTTCTGGGCCTGGGGTTTGATCACGCCGCGTTTGGCCAAGCTTGGTTTTTTGCCCAATCAAATCATTGCATGGGGTCAGCCCATTAGCTTCGGGGTGCTCGCTTGGATCATTGTTTCGGGGCCCCAGCTGGGTGACAACACGGCATGGGTTTTAAGTTTGTTTTGTATCAGCAGCACCTTTGTTTCTTTGGCACAACCTGCTGTGGGCATGGCCTTTCCTTCCCATTTGGCAGGCCGCGCGCTCTCTGCCTACAACCTCGTTATCTTCGGCGGTGTCTTTGTGGTTCAGTGGGGCATCGGATTGGGCATTGACCTGTTCAAGTCCTTTGGATGGCCACCGGTTTTGGCCTTTCAAGCTGCCTTTTCAGTATTTGGCCTGTGCGCTGTGGCGTCCTATGTTTATTTT
>SXXD01000002.1 GCA_005789685.1 Burkholderiales bacterium | reverse complement strand
CTTGTGTGGTGGGTGCGGCGTGGCTGAGTCTGCGCCAAAAAATAGTGAAGTCAACTTGCTCGTTGGCAAGCAATTGAAGCAAATCGTTGAGCAGTGTTTTGTCGTCACTGGCAAGAGCAGGGTCCTGTTGTTTTTCCATGCCCAATTTATTCAAAAAGCCAATTTCCCAACTTTCGGCAAAGGCAGTCTTGTAAGGCTCCAAAGCTTTCATGGCCAAGTCTTGTTCCTCAATGAGCGGCATCAATGCTTGAGCCAAACAAAATAAATTCCAGTAAGCCACTTGCGGTTGACGATCATAGGCATAGCGCCCCATAGAGTCTGAGTGGTTGCAAATGTGCCCAGGGTTAAAGCCATCTAAGAACTGGAATGGACCATAGTCGAGTGTCAGTCCCAAGATGCTCATGTTGTCGGTGTTCATGACGCCATGACAAAAACCAACTGCTTGCCATTGCGCTATCAACTTAGCCGTGCTGACGCTTACCTTTTCCAAAAGCGTGGCATAGGGGTTGTTCGATGAGAAGTCTTCTGTTAGGAAGTGATTCGAGATGACGAAATCTGCCAATTGCTTGAGGTGTTCAATTCCCATGGGGGAGCCATGGTTTGCAAAATGTTCGAAGTGCCCAAATCGAATAAAGCTGGGGGCAGTTCTTGTCACAATGGCCGCTGTTTCCAGTTCTTCACGCAGAACGGAAAGAGGGGAGCCCGTTAAACAAAGTGCGCGCGTGGTGGGTATACCCAATCCCGCCATGGCCTCACTGCAAAGGTATTCTCGAATGCTTGAGCGCAAAACGGCGCGCCCATCGCCCATTCTGGAATAGGGCGTCTTGCCTGCGCCTTTCAGTTGAATTTCTACGGCGCCATTGGGGCTGGCATATTCTCCTAAGCTCAATGCACGCCCATCGCCCAATTGACCTGCCCATTGTCCAAACTGGTGACCACTGTAAACACTGGCGCGGGCTTGCATGCCCTCCCACAATCCATTGCCACTGAAAACGGCCAGCCCTTCAGTGCCATTCAGCCAATGATCGGGCAGACCCAAGTCTTGCCCCAATTTGAAATTTTGGGCGACCCAACTAGGCTCTGGCACAGGGGTGGGCATCACCTCCGTTGTGAAGCTGGGGCCCAGTAAATTTATGCGGTTGATCCAAGTCATAGGCGCTATTGTCTTCGCCTTTGGATGCACCTGTTGCAGGGCTGGTTTTGAAGGGCATCTGGCAGACGTGCTAAAAAGCGGTCTATTGCAATTTTTTGAGGTGTTTATGTTCGGACTTATGCAACAGCAGTCTTTGCTGATTTCTTCCTTGATCGAATTTGCCAATCGGCACCATGGCGATGGCGAAGTTGTGTCTAGGCGAGTGGAAGGTGACGTCCACAGATACACCTGGGCTGATGTTGCAAATCGGTCCAGGCAGATGGCCAATGCCCTCGATGGCTTGAAATTGGCCCAAGGCGCGCGCGTCGCCACTTTGGCATGGAACGGCTACAGGCACCTTGAACTTTATTTTGGTGTCAGTGGCTCGGGGCGCGTGCTGCACACTTTGAATCCAAGGCTGCATCCGGATCAAGTGGTTTGGATTGCCAACCATGCAGAAGACGAAATTCTGTTTTTTGACATGACTTTTCTGCCTTTGGTACAAGCTGTTCATGCCAAATGCACCAGCATCAAGCGCTGGGTGGCTCTGTGCGATAAAGACAAATTGCCATCTGACTCGGGCATTCCTAATTTAACCAGCTATGAAAGCTTGATTGCTGGCCAATCAACGCACTACACTTGGCCGGAGCTGGATGAAAACACGGCTTCAAGCATGTGTTACACCAGCGGCACCACGGGCAATCCCAAAGCTGCGCTTTACAGCCACCGCTCAACCCTGCTGCATGCCTATGCCGCGGCTTTACCCGATGTGATGTGCATCTCAGCGCGTGATTCGATTTTGCCGGTTGTACCCATGTTCCATGTGAACGCTTGGGGCATCCCCTACAGCGCAGCCATGACCGGCGCGAAATTGGTGTTTCCGGGTCCTGCATTGGATGGCAAATCAATCTATGAATTGATTGAAGCTGAGAAGGTGACTTTTGCAGCGGGTGTGCCCACCGTTTGGCAAATGCTGTTGAGCCACATGAAGCCCCATGGTTTGAATTTCAGCTCCCTCAAACGAACGGTCATTGGGGGCTCGGCTTGTCCGCCCGCCATGATTGATGCGTTCCGCGAGTCCTATGGCGTTGATGTTTTGCATGCCTGGGGCATGACAGAAATGAGCCCTCTTGGAACGCTTTGCACCTTGAAGAACAAGCACCTTGATTTGCCCGAAGAGGCGCAAATGAAATTGCGGTTGAAGCAGGGCCGTGCCATCTTCGGAGTGGACATGAAAATTGTGAACGAGGCAGGCGAGTCCTTGCCGCACGATGGCAAAACCTATGGCGATTTGTTGGTCAAGGGGCCTTGGATCATTCGTGAATACTACAAACAAGAAGGGCCTTCTCCGCTGCTAGACGGCTGGTTTCCCACAGGGGATGTGGCCACCATTGACGAAGACGGGTTCATGCAAATTACGGATCGCAGCAAGGATGTGATCAAGTCAGGCGGGGAATGGATCAGCTCGATTGACATTGAGAACATTGCCATGGCCCACCCAGATATTGTGATGGCCGCCTGTATTGGCATGCCTCATCCGAAATGGGATGAGCGGCCGGTGGTTTGCGTTGTGAAAAAGCCTGGCGCCGAGCTTTTAGGCTCAGATTTGTTAAAGTTTTATGACGGCAAAACGGCCAAATGGCAGATTCCAGATGATGTCATTTTCGTGGACGCAATACCCCTTGGAGCCACAGGGAAAATGTTGAAAACCAAACTGCGCACCCAATTGGCAGACTACAAGTTGCCAAACCTTTGAGAGAAATCAAGTGAGTCAGCCTTTTCTGGGTTCTTTGGAAGCTCCAAGTCGCTTGTGCGATAGCGCCTAGGGCAAACCCCGACCAGAAAAACTTACAAAACAGTTACTCTGACACTGTAATTTTTTTCATCACTGTTGGAGCTAAATATGAAATTTGGAGTTCGTTCGATTGTCGCTGCCTCAATGGCAATGTGTGCATTTGGTGCTTTTGCTCAAAAAGGCGAAACAGTCAAGATTGCTTGGATCGACCCCTTGTCTGGCCTCATGGCACCTGTGGGCAATAACCAGCTCAAAAGCTTTCAGTTTTTTGCAGAAAAGTACAACGCCATTAACAAAGCAGGCGTCAAATTTGAAGTGGTTGGTTTTGACAACAAACTGAGCCCCGCAGAAAGCTTGAACGTTCTGAAGGCCGCCACCGACCAAGGCATTCGCTACATCACACAGGGCAATGGTTCTGGTGTTGCAGGTGCTTTGATTGAAGCTGTTAGCAAATACAACGAACGCAATCCTGGCAAAGAAATTATTTTCTTGAACCACTCTGCGGTTGACCCTGACTTTACCAACAGCAAGTGCAACTACTGGCACTTCCGTTTCGACGCAGACACCTCCATGAAAATGGAAGCCCTGACGACATTCATGAAGGACCGTCCAGAAACCAAGAAGATTTTCTTGTTGAATCAAAACTATTCGCATGGTCACCAAGTGGCCAAGTTCTTCAAAGAGGGCATCAGCCGTAAGCGTCCTGATGTTCAAATCGTGGGTGAAGATTTGCATCCCTTGGCGCAAGTTCGCGATTTCGCTCCTTACATCGCCAAAATCAAAGCCTCTGGCGCCGACACAGTTGTGACGGGTAATTGGGGTTCTGACTTGGCCCTTTTGGTCAAGGCGGCCAATGAAGGTGGCTTCAACGGCAACTTCTACACTTACTACACAGGCGTTACAGGCACTCCCACAGCTTTGGGAAAAAATGGTGAAGGCCGTGTATTCCAAATTGCCTACGGCCACTACAAAATGGGCGGTCAGATGGACAAATGGCAAGAAGAGTTCAAAGCCAAGTTCAACGACGACTTCTACACGGGTTCAGTTCACAGCATTTTCGCCACCTTGGGTGATGCCATGGCCAAAGCCAAGTCCACCGACCCTGTGAAAGTAGCAGCAGCTTTGGAAGGTTTAAAAACCACCAGCATTTTCAATGGCGAAATTGAGATGCGCAAAACTGACCACCAACTGCAACAGCCCCTGTACCTCACGGTCTGGAGCAAAGTTGATAAAAAATACAACTACAGCGTTGAAAATACAGGCATGACTTTGATTCCTGTGAAAGAGTTCCCATCCTACGTTTCAAGCACGCCCACCAGCTGCCAGATGAAGCGTCCAGGCTAATTGAAGTGAGTTTTGAGTAGGGCCCGCTCCTCAGGGGGTTGGGCCCTTCTTTTTTGATGTGGCTTGCCATGGTTGGCAGAAGGTAGTTTGTTATGGAGTTCTTCATAATCTCCATGCTCAATGGATTGAGCTATGGGTTGTTGCTGTTTATGCTTAGTTCAGGGCTCACGCTGATTTTCAGCATGATGGGTGTTTTGAATTTTGCGCACGCATCCTTTTACATGATTGGGGCCTATTTTGGATACACCCTCACCAGTCTGATTGGGTTCTGGCCGGCTCTGTTCATTGCGCCCTTTTTAGTGGGTGGCTGCGGCGTTATTTTTGAACGCCTAAGCTTGCGAAAAGTTCATAAATTTGGTCACGTCCCCGAACTCTTGGTGACTTTTGGCTTGTCATACATTGTTTATGAGTTGGTTCAACTTATTTGGGGTCGAACTGCCGTTGAATTCACACCGCCAGAGCTGCTAAAGGGCTCGGCATTCACACTCATTAACAACGCGACAACTGGACTTCAGTTGATATGGGGCGCAGCACCCGCTGAAATGTGCAGTGCTGCCGATGCCACCATTCGGATTGTTTGCTCTCCTTTTCCCGCCACCCGTGCTTTCATGATGTTTGTGGCTTTGCTGATGTTGCTTTCTTTGTGGTTGCTGCTCACCAAGACACGCATTGGTTTGGTGATTCAAGCCGCACTCACGCATCCTGAAACCGTAGAAGCACTTGGACACAATGTGCCACGTGTTTTCATGTTGGTGTTCGGTGCTGGCACTGGTTTGGCTGGCTTGGCTGGCGTCATTGGTGGCAGCACCTTTGTCACCGAACCCGCCATGGCAGCCACAGTAGGCTCTGTCATTTTTGTGGTGGTGGTCGTGGGAGGCATGGGATCTTTATCAGGTGCATTCCTTGCCTCGGTGCTGATTGGCGTTATTCAAACCTTTGCCATTGCCTTTGACTACTCTTTTGTAAGCGTGTCCAAAGACCTCGGCTTTCAACTTTCTAGCGATTTGCAAAACAACTCATTTTTGAAATTAACCGTTTCTCAAGTGGCGCCTATCTTGCCTTACCTGTTCTTGGTGTTGATTTTGATATTCCGTCCGAAGGGGCTTCTGGGCACTCGAGAAGGATGACATCATGAAAAGTTATCAATTCAAACCCTACAACGTTGGCCGTTGGCTCATTTGGAGCCTTTTCGCTATTGTCTTAATTTGCGCTCCACTTATTTTTACCAGCAATTTGTCGGGCACCATGTTGGCTCAAATGGGCATTGCCATCATTGCCTGCCTGTCTTACAACATTTTGTTGGGTCAAGGCGGCATGTTGAGTTTTGGACATGCGGTCTACACGGGACTTGGCTCTTTTGTGGCGATTCACGCACTTAACTCGATTACCGCTGGTACTTCTCAAATCCCAGTCAGTCTTTTGCCCTTGGTTGGCGGTATCGCTGGCATTGGTTTTGCCATTTTGCTGGGTTATGTCACCATTAAAAAATCGGGTACACCCTTTGCCATGATTACATTAGGTGTGGCCGAACTGGTGTTTGCCATGTCACTCATGTTTTCCGAATTTTTTGGTGGCGAGGCAGGCATCTCAGGCAATCGTGTGGCAGGTCCAACAGTTTGGGGAATCTCCTACGGGCCGCAAATTCAAATTTACTATTTAATTGCAATCTACACCTTCATCTGTGTTGCGCTCATGTATGCGTTCACCCAAACGCCTTTGGGCAGAATTTTGAATGCGGTACGCGACAATCCCGAGCGAGTTGAATTCATTGGTTACAACACACAACGTGTTCGATACTTTGCATTCATCATTGCAGGTTTTTTTGCTGGCATCTCAGGTGGTTTAGGTGCGCTCAATTTCGAAATTGTCACTTCAGAGGTGGTCGGAGCAGGACGCTCAGGCGGCTATCTGTTGTTCACATTCGTGGGCGGTGCAACCTTCTTTTTTGGCCCCATCATTGGCGGCATTCTGATGGTGCTGGCCTTCGTGCTGTTGTCTGAGCTCACCAAAGCTTGGTTGCTTTACTTAGGCTTGCTGTTCTTGTTCATGGTCATGTATGCACCAGGTGGCATTGCCAGTCTCATCATGATGAATTTGCGAGTTGCTGCTTTTGGCAAATTGAAACAAATATGGGTCAGTTATTTAGGCTTGTTTGTCACAGCTTTTGTAGCACTCATCGGTGCAGGTGCCATGATTGAAATGGTCTACCATTTGCAATTGAACTCAGCCTTGGGTGATAACTTGAAGTTCATGGGCATTGTGCTTAATGCCAAAGGTGTGGACAGCTGGTTTGGATCAGCGTTTGTCATGCTCACTGGACTCGGCCTGTTTGAGGCAATTCGGCGGCACTTCCTGATCGAATGGGGCGATATTCAAATTGAAATTGAAAAAGAAATTAAACGTCGGGAGGCCGCGTGATGTCTTATGCACTTGAACTCAAAGACCTCCGCAAAAATTTTGGCAAAACCGAAATTATTCGAGGCGTCAACTTAGCTGTCAATGCAGGAGAGCGTATTGCTATCATTGGCCCCAACGGCGCTGGCAAGTCAACACTTTTTAATTTGATCAGCGGCCGTTTTGGGCCCTCCAGTGGCGAAATTCTTTTGAATGGTCAGCGCATTGAAAACAAAGCGCCCTACGAAATAAATCGCATGGGTTTGTCGCGCAGTTTTCAAATTACCAATATTTTCCCAAAGCTCAGTGTCTTTGAAAATCTAAGGTGTGCTGTACTTTGGAGCCTGGGTTACAAATATACGTTTCTCAAATTTCTATCGGGTCTCAAAGATGCCAATGACTTGGCAGAAAAATACATGGCCATGATTCGACTTGATAAAAAACGCGATCTGTTGGCCATGAATCTCACCTACGCAGAGCAAAGAGCGCTTGAAATTGGCATCACCATTGCCGGTGGTTCTAACGTTATTTTGCTTGATGAGCCAACGGCTGGTATGAGCCGAAGTGAAACTTCGCGTTTCATCAACCTCATTAAAGAAGTGACCATGGGCAAAACCCTTTTGACCGTTGAGCACGACATGGGGGTGGTCTTTGGCTTGGCCGACAAAATTGCAGTCGTGGTTTATGGCGAAGTGATAGCCTTCGACACGCCTGAAGCGGTCAGATCCAACGCCAAAGTTCAAGATGCCTATTTGGGAACTCACTCTGCCGAAGAACATGCGGGAGGCCACTGAGATGCTGAACATAGACAATCTGCACGCTTATTACGGCAAGAGCCACGTCTTGCATGGTGTGAGCTTCAATGTTCAGCCTGGTGAAATTGTGGCTTTGTTAGGACGCAATGGCTCTGGCCGTTCAACCACCGCCAAGGCCATCATGGGCTTGGTCGATTGCCAGGGTGACATCAATTGGAAGGGCCAACAAATCCTGGGTCAAAAAGCTTTTCAAATTGCCCATCTCGGATTGGGTTACGTGCCTGAAAACAGAGATATTTTCCCTAAGCTCACCGTTCACCAAAACTTGTTGTTAGGCCAAAAAGGAAAAGGCAAGGGCGCTCGTTGGAGCTTTGAAGACATGTACCAAATGTTCCCTAGGCTGCTTGAGCGTCAACACACAGAAGCCGGTGTGTTGTCGGGTGGTGAGCAACAAATGCTCACACTTTGCCGCACGCTCATGGGCGACCCCGACCTCATCATCATTGATGAACCTACCGAAGGCCTAGCGCCTAAGATTGTTGAGTTGGTGGGGCAGTACCTTCAAAAACTTAAGGAAACGGGTATTTCTGTTTTGTTGATTGAACAAAAACTGACCATCGCTATGAAAATTTCTGACCGAGCTTTGGTGATGGGTCATGGCAGCATTGTTTTTGAAGGGACTCCTGCCGAACTCAATGAAAATACCTACATCCGCAAGGAATGGCTTGAGGTTTAGGTGATTTGCCTCGCTT
>SXXD01000077.1 GCA_005789685.1 Burkholderiales bacterium | reverse complement strand
ATCAATCAATTGAGTCAAACTCTCAGCACTGGGATTGAACTCTAGTAAGAGTTCTAAGGTGCCGCCGCAAGGCAAGCCAAAGCGGTGTGCTTCGTCTGCGCTGATGCCATATTTCAATTGAACAGGCGCACTGTCAATGATCGCATTGGCCTTGCTGTATTGCGCAATCAGGTCGTCTTCAATGCAGCCACCCGACACGGAGCCCACCACGGCGCCTGTTTCGCACAGAGCCATGATGGAGCCAACGGGGCGGGGTGAGGAACCCCAAGTCCGAACGACGGTGGTTAACAAGGCCCGCTGCCCAGCTTCACGCCAAGTTTTAAGAGTTCTTAAAACAACGATGTCTAGGTTTTCCATGATGCCGTTGTGGATACCGATTGTTTTGAATTAGCGAACCAGATACCAAACAGCACCTGCGCCCACCAGCAAAGCCAACCAAATCCAAGACGGCACTGAACCTGAAGGTGTTGCCGCATCGGCCGAAGAAAGTGCGTCTGCCACCTCATTGCCAGGGTATTTGGCTTGAAGTGATTCGTCAAACCGTTTGAAGAAATCTTCGGCCAATGATTTGGCCGCGCCATCAATAAGGCGCTGACCCAGTTGGGCCAATTTGCCACCCACTGTGGAGTGCACCGTGTATTTCAATTCGCAGCCTTCAGCATGGGGATGCAAAGAGACTTGCGATTCACCTTTGCCAAATCCGGCCACGCCGCCTTGCGCTTCAAAATTCAGCGCATATGAATTGGGCGCTTGAATGTCAGAGAGGCTGACCTTGCCCGAGAACTTGGCAGACACGGGTCCAATTTTGATGGCCACCCCCACGTTGTAAACGTTGGCTTCTGTCAGTTCAAACTTGTCGCAGCCTGGAATACAGGATTTTAAAATTTCGGGATCGTTCAGGGCGTCCCATGCTTGCGCTTGGGTGACGTGTAGTACGCGTTGACCTTGCATGTCCATGTGGAATTCTCCTATTTTATTTTTAACAACTTGTTCAAGGCACTTGCCAGTTCTTCCAAACGCGACAAATTGTGAATGGCCAACATGCCGTTCACATGCCGATTCAAAACACTGGCACCCGTTGCAATGGGAGCATAGCCATCAAATCTGAGCAGAGGGTTGAGCCAAAGCAAAGATCGGGTGTGTCGCTTGAGCCAAACAAGCTCCGAGTCTAGCGTTTCTGCGGTGCCCGTATCGAGCCCATCACTGATTAACAACACCACGGTACGCCGGCCTGTGAGTTTTTTTGCAAAATTGACACGCAGGTGCGCCAGAGATTTTCCAAGCTGCGTGCCGCCTGCAAAGTCTTTAATTTGATGACTGGCCTCGGTCAGCATGTCATCGGTGTCGCGCAGTTTAAAGGCGTGGTTGATGTCGGTGAGGTCAGTGCCAAATGCAAAAATCTGACGGGGAGAGCCGCGTGTGGCTTGGTGCAAGAATGCCAGAAGCAATCGAGCATATCGCTCCATCGAGCCAGAGATGTCAACCAAGATCAAAAGCGGAAGGGCCTGGGGTTTTCTTTGCATGCGTGGCAAAGACAAAATGTCGCCATCTTGTCTGGCCGCCAGCTGCATGGTTTTGGCCCAATGAATGCGATCGCCTCGGCCGCCTGTGCGTGTTCTTCGCCCTTGAATTTTAGGCAGCGGCAGCTTAACTTGCCGTGCCAGTTTTTCGACCAGCCTGAACTCGCTGGCACTCAGGCTTTGAAAGTCGGCTTGTTGCAGTCTTTCGCGGTCGCTGGCGCTCATGGCTGCGTCAAATTTCAGCTCGTCTTCTTTGGGTTTGACAGGGTCGTTTTGTTTGTTTTTGGCTGCCAAAGCTTCTTGCACTCTGGATTTGCGCGGCACACCTGGTGATGGCGTGGTGGCTTTGGGCAAGAGCTGAGACAAAAGTTGGCGGGTGAGCTCAGGATCTCTGAAAAGCGCTGAAAACATCTGGTCAAAGACCACCAAGTCTTCTTGCCGGCTGACCAAGCAAGCTTTCAAGGCGGCTGACAAATCGTCTTTTCTTTCAATGCCAACGTGTTCAGTCGATTCAATGGCCAAGCTGATGCGCGATGCATCAATGGGCAGCCCGGCGCGCCTGAGTGCGCGTGCAAATCCCGTGATGTTGTCACTGAGTTTGCCGCTGCGCGCGTCGCCTAAAAGCATGATGGCCCAAGCTTTAAGTTAAAGGCTTGTGATGGGCGCAGGCGCCAGCAAATCATTAAGCAGTGGCGTGATGGCCGCAATGTCTTCGCGCTGCTTGAACAAAATGCCCACAGTGTCTTGCACCACCTCGGGGTCGAGGGTGAGCGTGTCCAAGGCAACCAAGGCTTTGGCCCATTCCACGCTTTCGGCAATGCCGGGTGCGCGCTGGAAAGCGCTAGAGAAGGGTTGACTTCTAAGACGACCCACAAACTCTGCCACCTGTTCAGTGAGCTGAGCGCTGGCTTGCGGCACCTGCGATCTGACCACGGCCAGTTCGCGCTCTCGATCGGGGTAGTCCATCCACTGGTACAGGCATCTACGCTTTACAGCATCGTTCAAATCACGGGTGCGGTTGCTGGTGAGGATGGTCACTGGCGCCACTTCGGCTTTGATGGTGCCCAGCTCTGGAATACTCACTTGGTATTCACCCAAATATTCCAGTAAAAATGCTTCAAAGGGCTCATCTGCGCGGTCGACTTCGTCAATCAACAGCAGTGCGCCTGGTGCAGAGGTCTGCAAGGCTTCTAGCAAGGGGCGTTTGACCAAGAAACGCTTTTGATACACCTCGCGTTCAATGTCTTGGGGTGTGGCGCTTGAACCTGTTTGGGATGCGGCAGCGCGCATGTGCAGTAACTGCGCAGCATGGTTCCACTCGTACAAAGCCTCACGTTGCTCCATGCCGTCATAGCATTGCAAACGAATAAGGGGGCGCCCTAAAATTTTGGCCAGCGCTTTGGCAAGTTCAGTTTTGCCAACGCCTGGTTCACCTTCTAAAAGGAGAGGGCGCTCTAATTTAAGGCTTAAAAAAACGGCGGTGATAAGCCGCCGTTCCGCGAAATAGCCCACGCCTTTTAGGGCTTGGGCAAGTTCGTCGATGGTTTTAAAAGTGTCTTTTGCGGTCATCCGTTCGCCTGTTTCACCGCCCTTTGAGTTTGCACGGTGATCAGGTGAGCGCGGTAGGCTTTTGAAGCGTGCAGGTCGGCATTGAGATCTGTAGAGTCTACCGCGACGCCAGCCACTGCTTCTGGGGTAAAGCTTTTGGTCAAAGCGGCTTCTAGACCAGCGTGCCGGAACACACCATTGGCTGCACCTGTGATAGCCACACGGGCGCCAGAAGCAGTGTGAGCAACAAACACACCGACCAATGCATAACGGGATGCCGGTTGGTTGAATTTGGCGTAGGCAGACTTAGTGGGAATGGGGAAGCTGACAGAGGTGATGATTTCGCCTGCGTTTAACGCGGTGGCATACATGCCTAGGAAGAAGTCATCGGCCTTGATGGTGCGCTTGTCTGTATGGATCGTGGCGCCCATAGCCAAAAGGGCACTGGGATAGCAAGCTGCAGGATCGTTGTTGGCCACTGAGCCGCCAATGGTGCCCATTGAGCGAACTTGTTTGTCGCCAATGTTGTTGGCCAATAAAGCCAGACCAGGAATGTTCTTTTGAACGTCTGCGTTGTCGGCCACGTCTTGGTGACGCGTCATGGCGCCAATGACGATGTTGTTGCCGTCCTTCTTGATGCCAGCCAAGCCGCTAATTGCGGCCAAGTCAACCAAGGTATCGGGTTGTTGCAGGCGCTGCTTCATGGCAGCGATCATGGTTTGGCCACCTGCCAAAACTTGACCGCCAGCCTGCGCCGATTTCTGGGCATCTGCCAATGCAGTGGGGCGTTCGTATTTGAATGCGTACATGGTGAGTTCTCCGAATTTTGAATTAATGCTTGGCGGATTGGATGGCTTCCCACACGCGGTGCGGTGTGGCAGGCATGTCAAAGTCTTTGACACCCAATGGGGCCAAAGCGTCGAGCACGGCATTGATGACTGAAGGGGGAGAGCCGATGGCGCCCGCTTCGCCACAACCCTTGGTACCCAATGGGTTGGTGGTGCAAGGTGTGCACTCATGGCCAATGACAAAATCAGGGAAGTCGTCTGCTCGTGGCATGCTGTAATCCATGAATGAGCCGGTCAAGAGTTGACCAGTTTCTTTGTCATAGACGCAGTTTTCCATGAGCGCTTGGCCGATGCCTTGCACCAAACCGCCATGCACTTGGCCTTCCACAATCATGGGATTGATGATGATGCCGAAGTCGTCGACTGCGGTGAACTTGTCCACCTTGGTGACACCTGTTTCAGGGTCAATTTCTACTTCGCAAATGTAAGTGCCCGAAGGGAACGTGAAATTGGTTGGGTCGTAGAAAGCCGTTTCGTTGAGACCTGGCTCTAATTTGTCCAAGGGGTAGTTGTGCGGTACGTAAGCTGTGAGCGCAACGCTACCAAACGGAATTTTTTTGTCAGTGCCTTTGACGCTGAATTCCCCATTGGCAAACTCAATGTCGGCATCGCCTGCTTCCATGAGGTGGGCCGCAATTTTCTTGGCCTTGGCTTCAATTTTATCGAGGGCGCGCATGAGGGCGGCGCCACCAACAGAAATGGAGCGTGAGCCGTAGGTACCCATGCCGAAAGGCACGCGGCCCGTGTCGCCGTGAACGATGTCGACGTTTTCAACCGGAATGCCCAAGCGCGCAGCCACCACCTGTGCAAAGGTGGTTTCGTGGCCTTGACCGTGGCTGTGTGAGCCTGTGAATACCGTGACGCTGCCTGTGGGGTGCACACGAACTTCGCCGCACTCAAACAAACCTGCGCGAGCGCCCAATGCGCCTGCCACATTGCTTGGGGCCAAGCCGCAAGCTTCGATGTAGCTAGAGTAACCAATACCACGCAACTTGCCTTTGGCCGCACTGGCAGCTTTGCGAGCAGGGAAGCCCGCCACGTCACCCAATTTGTTGGCGTGGTTCATGAGGGCGTGGAAATCGCCGGTGTCGTACTGCAAAGCCACAGGCGTTTGATACGGGAACTGCGTGATGAAGTTCTTGCTGCGAATGGCGTCTTGGGTCATGCCCAATTCCCATGCAGCACGAGACACAATGCGCTCGAGCAAGTAGGTGGCTTCTGGACGACCCGCACCGCGATAGGCATCGACAGGCGCAGTGTTAGTGAACCATGCATCTACTTCAACGTAAACCTGAGGTGTGGCGTATTGGCCAGCCAACAAGGTGGCGTACAAAATAGTAGGAACCGCAGTTGAGAACGTGGACAGGTACGCGCCTAAGTTGGCGTCGGTATGGACGCGCAATGCCAAGAACTTACCGTCTTTGTCGAGCGCCAACTCGGCATGGCTGGAGTGATCGCGGCCATGTGCATCGCTTAAGAAGGCTTCTGAACGGTCGCAATTCCATTTGATGTTGCGATTGAGCTTTTTGGAAGCCCATGTCAGGCACACGTCTTCGGCATACAAATAAATTTTGGCGCCAAAACCACCACCCACATCGGGTGCAATGACGCGCACTTTGTGTTCGGGCAAGCCCAGCACAAAGGCAGTCATGAGCAAGCGCTCAACGTGCGGATTTTGGTTCGAAACATACAGTGTGTATTCGTCATTGGCGCGGTTGTAGCTGCCAATGGCGGCGCGGGGCTCCATGGGGTTGGGCACCAAGCGGTTGTTGATGAGGTCTAGCTTGGTGACGTGAGCGGCACCTGCAAACGCAGCATCGACGGCAGCCTTGTCGCCAATAGCCCAGTTGTAGCAATGGTTGTCGGGGGCTTCTGCGTGAATGGCGGTAGCCTTTTTGGCATGGCGCACATCGACCACTGCAGACAATACGTCGTATTCAACTTCAACCAATTCAGCAGCGTTTTTAGCTTGCTCTAAAGTT
>SXXD01000010.1 GCA_005789685.1 Burkholderiales bacterium | reverse complement strand
TCGGTTCCGGGGGCGGGTGTGTCTTGGCTCACAATGTTCCAGTCGAGTGCCGCAAACCCGTTGGAAAACAAAACAAACAAAATCCAGAGTAAAACGGTCAACCCCAAAGTCATGGCCAACATCGAGGTCGCTATGCCCCACAGGTTGGCCAAGCGACGCCGACGGTAGAGTGAGTGATTCATGTTCATGGCCATTTCAGAACCCCTTGGCTTTTTCAGCTCTGCTGATCATGATTTTGGCGAACGCTAGAACCATGAAAGTGATAATAAACAACAAGAAACCAAGCGCAAACAAGGATGACATGTGAAAGTCGGCGGCCTCGCCAAATTCATTGGCCAATGTTGATGCGATGGAGGTTCCAGGTGAAAAGAGTGACGTGGGCATGCGATTGGCATTGCCAATCACAAAAGTGACTGCCATGGTCTCGCCAAGCGCGCGACCCAGGCCCAACATGACGCCCCCAATCACACCTTTTTGGGTGTAAGGCAAAACAATCTTTGTGACCACTTCCCAAGTGGTGCAGCCAAGCCCATAAGCAGACTCCCGCAAAATAGGGGGCGTGATTTCAAATACATCGCGCATGACGGAGGCTACAAAGGGCACCACCATGAAAGCCAGCACAATGCCAGCCGCCAAGATGCCCATGCCGTTGGGAGCGCCACCAAACAAAAATCCAATCAGGGGCATGCCACCTAAAACTTGGCGAAGCGGCACTTGAATAAAATCTGCAAACAAGGGTGCAAACACGAACAAGCCAAACATGCCGTAAATGATGGATGGCACTGCGGCCAACAATTCAATGGCTGTGCCTAAAGGGCGACGTAACCACACAGGGCATGTTTCCGTTAAAAATACAGCAATTCCGAACGAAAGAGGAACTGCAATCAGCATAGCCAGGCCAGCACTCGCGACCGTGCCAACAATGGCAATGGCGGCGCCAAACTCTTCATTGATGATGTCCCACTCCACATACCAAATGAAGCGAGCGCCAAATTTTGCAAAGGTCGGCCACGCGTTTATGAACAAAGAGACAATAATTCCGGCGAGAGACAGAAGAACCATTAGCGAAAAAACTTGCGTCAGTCGGTGGAATAGCCAATCTTGGGTACGCTGGCGCTCGGCTGTTTTAAGAAAGTGAGCGGCTTGAGCCGAACTGGGCAGAGGGTTTGACATGTCTTGGTTCACTCAGCAAGGAAATCAACTTAAAAATAAAGAATCCGTTGATTGCGCAAGGGCAACCAACGGATAAAACACCAACCTAGAATTCCTTCTGAATTTGCGACCAAACTTTGGCGCGAATTTCGTTGGTCAAGCTATCTGGCAATGGCACATAGTCCAAATCGGCGGCCATTTTCTTGCCATTTTTAAAGGACCAGTCAAAGAACTTCAGAGCTTCGTTGGAGGCAGCCTTGTCAGCTGGGTTCTTGTACATCAAGATGAAAGAGGCAGTGCTGATAGGCCAGCTTGTGTCGCCTTTGGCATTGACCATTGACACACCCATGCCAGGTACGCTGAACCAGTCAGCACCAGCGGCAGCAGAAGCAAATGTCAAATCATCTGGGCTAACGTATTTGCCGTTGGCGTTTTGAACTTGCATGAAATTCATGTTGTTCTTTTTAACGTAGGCGTATTCAACATAACCAATAGAACCTTTGATGCGGTTGACATTGGCTGCAACACCTTCGTTGCCTTTGCCGCCAACGGATGTGGGTGCGGGCCACTTCACAGCCGCACCTTTGCCAACTGTGTCGGCAAATTCTTTGCTGATCACCGAGAGATAGTCTGTCCAGTTGAATGTGGTGCCAGAGCCGTCGGCACGGTGAACCACTGTGACCAGTTCGTTAGGCAAATTTTTACCGGGGTTGAGAGCGACAAGCTTGGGGTCATTCCATTTGCTGATCTTGCCCAAGAACATTTCGGCCATGACGGGGCCTGTAACGCGCAATTCACCGGGCTTGAAGCCATCCAAGTTGATCACGGGAACGGTTCCACCGATGATGGCTGGGAACTGAACCATAGCGTCTTTGTCAAGGTCTGCGCCTGACACGGGTGCATCAGTGGCACCAAATGTGACTGTTTTGGCGCGAATTTGACGGATACCGCCTGAAGAACCAATCGATTGATAGTTCATGCCGGTGCCCGTAGCGGCTTTGTAGCCTTCAGCCCACTTGGCGTAGATAGGGAAGGGGAATGTGGCGCCGGCACCAGTGATGTCGGCAGCCCATGTAGTTGCTGCAATTGCTGTCAAACCGACAGCGGCAACGAGGGATTTAAATTTAAGCATTTCAGCTCCATAAAGGTATTCGGGGTTGTGTGTCTAGAAACTTTAGATTTCCAGCAGGTTCACTTTAATGTTGAATTATGACAAATTCATGTCAATCGAATGATGATTGTGCTGTCGGCGATCAAAGTTTGTGCATTTTTTTACAATGCCTATCAACGACGATCTCATCTTCAACAACTTTTTCAACCGGTGTGTCATGTTTTGGTTTTTTCGCAAAATTCGGTGTTTTAGTCATCTCTGTGAATCTCGGCGATTGAGCTTATGCGCAGCTTGGGTCTTTTTGGGAGCCATCCTTCCGGTCCAAGCACAGCCTGAGGAAGCTTTGGGTGCTTGGCAGCTGAGCAAAGGTTGGCAGGATTACAGAGAACCGCAAATGAACTTGAAAGGCCCAGAACTGGGCGTGCATTGGCAAAGCCAAAGATTGGGACCGTACACCTTGGAAGCTGATGCGCATCTGGGCCTGCAAAACTACAGCAGCGTGCAGTCGGGACGTTTGAACTCGGTGTTGAACCTTGACACCCAATGGCGAGCTCTCAGAGCATCAACAGACCAACCCCAGTGGCAGTACGGTCTGGCTTTGCACAGCCATGCCAATTTTTTCCGAGGTACGACCAGTTTGGGTTTTGGGGGCTATCACCGCCTGTCTACCCAATTGTGGCTGCCTGTGCGCTGGCATTCGGCCAGCGCTCAGCCTTGGGCGGTTGATGCAGGCTGGCTGTTGTGGGGCGAGCATGTTTCCCGATTGTCACAAGTCAACACCAATTTGCAAGATGTGACCAACCAACAGCGCAAAGGCGCTTACCTTCAAATCAGCAAGAAAGTCAAGACAGACCAAGGGGAAATGGAGCCCTATGCACGCCTGGCTTGGGTCGACGATTCAGATGTTCGTTGGATAACTGTTGCGCCCGGAGTGGACAGGGGCGACTATGAGCCACGAAACAACAGGCTACAAGTGGGCTTGAAGTGGCGCATTCGCTGAGCTTGGCGATAAACCTGAAGTCACAAACGACAACGGCTTGTAGCCAGCGCCAACAAGCTGCCACACTGAACCTTAATCGGCAGCCGACAAAATGACCTCGATGGCATAGCGTGTAGGCTGTGAACCGGTTTGTTGAAACCAAAGGGTCATAGCACCCTCGCCGAGTTTTGATTTGGGTAATGTGGATAGCACATTGCGTGCCAAATCGCCGGGGCCCATGTGACCGTAAACCAGCATGCGCGACACATCGACCCCTGCATCGAACACCCGATTGGGTTGCAAAGCATAAAAGGAAACGGCATCCTCCGACACGTATTGCACTAACTTGACCGACATTAACTGTTGGCCTTTTGGAATGTCCCAGCGCACATAGTCGGCGTCACCGCGCACCACCACCCCATGGATCAGGTAGGTTTGCAGGCCAGAGGCCAAAATGCTGGGCTGCAAAGGGTCACCTGAAGCTTCATGCGACACAACGCTTGGGTTTTGCAAGTCAAAACCTTGGGCCGCAGAATTGTTACCAGCCATGTCCACTTGGCGTAACCAAACCCGGCTCAAGCCGTTACCCAAAGCACCGAGTGCGCTGCCTTTGCCCGCAGACCATGAGCGTTGCTCGTCCAGTGAATACTCCCAGCGCGCACCCGGCTCAATGCCCGACAGTTTGAAGGTGTTGGTCACGCCTTCGGATTGACCCGAGATGGCCACAGCAGCGGGAGGTGTAGTGTCCAAAACACAGTTGACGCGCACGATTTCCGAGGTGTTGCCCGCATTGTCCCGAGCGCGCACCCAAATCATTTTGGCGCCGTCGCCTTTGACTTCAAACGAGCCACCGTAACCGCGTGTCCAGGTGATCCCTTGGTCTAGCGAAAACTCCCAGTCGATGCCCTGACTTTCAACACCCCACCTGCCGTTGCTTGTGACGCCATCGGTCACATCAAGGCCGGTGTCGTTGAACGACAAAACAGGCGCTTTAAGAACGACAGCACCGGCAGCCGGTGGCGTCTGTTCGCCAGGGACTGTGGTTGCAGTAGGCCCTGACCCTGAACCACCGCAGGCCACTAAACAAAATGCTAAACAGAGCATTGCGCAGGATCGCATTAAAAATGATTGGGGCGAGAACATGAGAACTGATCCAATTTTTTGAACAAATTTAACGGCATCACCAGAGTGCAAGCAATCACCTGAATCCTTGATCGGAAGGGCCAAGACATTTGAAAAAAAACCCCCACGAGGACGAATCCAAGTGAGGGTTAGTTTATCGCTCCGTATATCGCGCATTGCTGACGCGAGTCATTAGAGTTGGATCAAAGTCCGATCTTTCCACCATCGTCTTTGGTGATGATGATGGTGGCCGAACGTGCCCGGGTGCCAGCACCGTAAGCGCCACCTGCGCCGTTGTTGGCGTTGGTGGGCCAGACGCCTTGTGAAACGTCGTTGTAGGCTTTGGCATCTTCACCGGGGTGCTGAATGCCCACAAAAATCGCTTTTCCATCAGGGGTCTCGGCGATGCCCGTCACTTCTGAGCCCTTGGGGCCAACCAAGAAGCGGCGCAAGCGTGACTCGCCCAAGATGCCTCCCACAAAGGTGTTTTGGGTCTCTGTCCTTGATACACCAGACACCGTCATGGTGTTGGTGACGGTGAAAGCACCGCCATCGCCCACGGTGCCCGGTACAGCGGCCACCAGCATGCAATTGGTTTCGTCGGTGAAGGCGCCGTCGTCTGTCTGAATCCAGCAAATGCCTGTGGACTTGCTGAACCACAAACCGTCTGGTGAGGAGAAAGAGTTGGCAGCAGTCAGGCCAGAAATATTGACGTCGACCTTCGGTGCATCTTCTTCAGCACCGAACAAGAAAATGTCCCATGTAAAGGTGGTGGCTTCTGCCATGTTACTGGTTTCTTTGAAACGAATGATGTGCCCGTGAGGATTTCCGTCTCGAGCAATGCCGTCGTTATCTTTGTATGCGCGTGGGTTAGCGGCATCGGTCTTGCCTGGCGTCCTGTTAGAAGCATTGTTGTTGGTCAATGCAAAGTAGATCTCGCCGTTGGCATGATTGACCGCGCCCCACTCTGGTCTGTCCATTTTGGTGGCGCCTGCGGCGTCAGCGGCAACACGTGTGTGCACCAACACTTCAGCTTGGCTGGTAAAGCCGAAAGCGGCAGCCTTGATCATGGGGTTGCTGATGCTGAGTTCCAACCACTCACCTTTGCCAGTGACGTCGAACTTGGCGGCGTACAACTTGCCCTCGTTGAGGTACTTGTCGCCTGCTGCGATGCCGCCGCCGATGTCGGCTGCATCCCAGTTTTTGGTGCTGACAAATTTGTAGATGTATTCGTTGCGGGAATCGCAGCCCATGTAGAAAGCCAAAGGCTTGCCAACCACTGGAATACTGCAAACGGAGGCCTCATGCGCAAAGCGACCCATGGACGTGCGTTTTGCAGGCACTGAGGTCGCATCGGCCGGATCGATTTCAACGTTGTAGCCAAAGGTTTGTGGCTCGTTGCGGAAGTCATCGGCTGCAGTCGCACCCGAAGCGGACACGTTCCAACGGGCGAATCTGGCGGTGGGGTCTGCGTCGGTCACTGTGTGCCAGCCTTGCGTACGCGAGGTGGTGGCCGTGGATGAAGTTGCGGTGGTCTGAACACCGTAGCGTGCGCGTGAGGCGATCAATTTGGCGTCGGTGGGCACCTTGGAGCCCGCAGGCATGGTGAAGTAGGTGGCCCAGTTTTCTTCGCAAGTGATCAAAGTGCCCCAAGGCGTGGTGCCTGTGCCGCAGTTGTTCAGCGTACCGCGTGTTGTGGCGCCAGTGATATCAAATTTTGTGACCATCATGGCCTTCAAATTGGCCAGTTCAGCGGCTGGCCCAGTCACCGTCATGACCGTCTCCGGCGTGATTCTGCGGTTCAACGGCGATGTGGCGTTGTAGCCGGTAGGCTTGCCGCTCGCGTCCAAGTTCACTTCAACCAATGTGACCCCGTGCATCAAGATTTCTTTGATGGCTTCGGACGCAGGACGTGCTTTCACGTCCCATTCACCAAACTGAGAGAATTTTTTGCTACTCACGCCGCCGGAGGTTTGACCCGTTGGGTGAAAGAAGTGCGCTTCTGCAGAGCTTTCATTGTTGACGGCAAGCACGGCCTTGTCGCCAGTTGCGTAGCTGTAGCTGCCTTTGGACTTGCCGTTGGAGCCGATGTAGAAAATCTCAGTGCCGTCATGCTGGTCACCCACACGGTTGGCCCAGCTTTCAGCGTCGTCGGTGCCGGCATTGGAGTAGGCAGCAACGCCTGTTTTCATGGTGTCGCCAGTGGCATGCAGAATTTTGACGGTGTAGCCTGCAGGAACCGATATACTGTCCGCCAAGGTCTTGGCGACCGGTGTGAATTTCATCAAGCTGCTGCTGGCGAGCGCGGGCAAGGTGTTGCTGGCTGTGGTGGTGCCGCCGCAACCGGGCAACATGGGCAATGCAAACATGGAGGCCAGACCCAAACCGCCGCGTAAGATATTTCGGCGTGAAGGGTTGCTCAAGGCTTTGTCAAGAACTTCTTGGAAGTGCTCGTTATTGGATTGGTTGTCAATGGGATCGAATGAGTTAGACACAGTGAGCTCCGTTGTTAAAGAATTTAATTGTGAACAGCTGTTGTGACGTTTATGTGACTAACAAAGTAGCCGAAAAAAATTAAGGATTTACGTTGTTTCTTGCCTCCCCCTCAGTGCTGGGGGGCACCCACTTTTTAATTGGGGTCAGAGCAGAATTAATTGGTTCCAACAATTAGTTTTCTGGCCCCAAACTAGGACTTAAAATTTAGACATGCGATACATGTCTATTTTTTTTGCTTTTTTGATTTGTACCAGCGCAAGCGCATGGAATCTTTTTTCAAATGAGGAACTCATTGATGTTGCTTTGTCTAATGTTGAACTGCAAAAAGTGAAGTTCAATGCAGGTTGGGCCAAGGGAGAAGATCAGACTCTTATTTTTGAAGTCAGCAATGGGCTGCAAGGGCCTGTCCAATGTGGCGCAGCCAATGTTGAACTGAAAGATGGGAAATCACTGGGAAAGGTGTTTGTGCCGAAATTTGCCATTCCGAGCCAAGCAACCCGAAACGCCAGCATGCCAGTGGTCAAAGGCACCATGAAGTCCTATGCTCTGACTTGTTCTTGTTTCAAGAAAAAGGGCGCAGAGGTCTGTGTGAACCCGCTGAAATAATTTAATCTAAATACAGAGATTGCAAACGAAGTTTTGCAGCCGGCGTGATGCCCAATTCATTGTCTAAATAGTTTTGAACATTGCCATGGCTGGTTTGAATTTGTTCCAGAGAGGCTTGCAAGAAGCTCTCTTGAACTTCCCACACAATTTTCAAGACATCGGGGGCCAGGTTTATAACACCTGTGCTGTTGCGCTTGTAGAGTTGGTTGGTGAGCAGGTAGTCACGCCAAATGTCAGACTCTGACACATCCAATGCATACAACACCAAGGCGGCCGCCAGACCCGTTCGGTCTTTGCCAGCCGTGCAATGAAAGAGAAGCGGATCTGCATGGTCTAGCA
Source organism: Burkholderiales bacterium (assembly GCA_005789685.1). GTDB lineage: Bacteria > Pseudomonadota > Gammaproteobacteria > Burkholderiales > Burkholderiaceae_C > Limnohabitans_A. Next base: position 9,594 of record SXXD01000010.1, on the reverse strand, counting down.
GATTTTCAAACAACTCTGCAAAGCGGCGAGAGTCGACTCGTACAAAATCTCGGTAGGTGGTTTGCATGGCGTCTAAGGCGTCTGCAGCAGTCAGTGGTTTGCCAGTTAGGTGTTGTGCTTGCAACCTTTGCACCACGGTAGGTTCGATGCTCAAACTGTGACGCTTTAGATCAGGCCAATCGTAAGACTGCGCCTGACTCTCTTGGACACCTCTGAAATCAAAGGAGCGCTTGACACCCAAGCTTTGAACTTGCAGCAGATCGTCTGGGGATAAATTGGCCAAGTGATCAGAGCGGAAAATTTTTCGCCACTTCACAGGGCGGCCCATGTGGCCCGTATAACCACCAAGATCGCGGAAGTTAGAAGCGCCTGTTAACGCAATGTGTCTTTGAGAAAGGTCTTGAGAATTTGGCATCAACATGAGTTCAATGTTAACTCGATTTATCTCAAGTTTAGTTTTTGCGGATTGCGCAAGCGGCGCATTGTCTTTAAATGATTCTGCCAAATCTTGAAAAATTTCGCAGACAAGCAAACAGAATGAAGAACATACCCAGCAAGGCCACATAAGAAGTGATTTCACTCATCGCTCTTTTCTCAAAGCGCAGGCGATAGCCCAGTTGGTCGTAAATTTTGCCCAGGCCCTCTGTGCTGTCTGCTCTGAAATATTCCGCTTGTGTGATGGCGGCCACTTTCTTCAAGGCTTCATCTTCCAGTTTGACCCGCATGCTGCGCCCTTGAATGCTAACCACATCACCTTCGGCTGTACCAATGCCAACGGTAAAAACCTTGACCTCGTGCGATGCGGCCAATTCGGCCATTTTGAGCAATTCAGGCCCCATATTGCTTTGACCGTCACTGATCAAAACAACGGCCATGTTGCGCCCTCTACTTGCAGAGGCTTCGGTTTCTTTGGGTTTCTGTGCATCCAAGGATTTTCCAGAATCAGCGGGTTTTCTAGGGCCGCCGTTGTCTGAAGCCTCATTGATAATTTTTTGGGCATCGATGCCAGAACCAGGTAGCAAGGCCTCCAAGGAAATCAACAAACCAGAACCTAACGCTGAACCATACTGCAAGGGCAGATTTTCTAGCGCGCGCCGAAGTGATTCTTTTTCCTCAGTGGGAGCCTGAGCCAAAGCAGCCGTTCCTGCCACTGTGACCAAACCCACTCGCAAGCTGGCAGGTTTGCTTTCAATGAACTTAAGAGCCGCTTGCTGTGCAGCTTCAATGCGCGAGGGTTTTAAATCCTTGGCGCGCATGCTGCCAGAAGTGTCCAAAGCCAGCATGACTGTGGCTTCGCGAAGGGGTGTCAACAGCACGGCTTGGGGCCTGGCCATTGCGATGCAAAGCAGGCACAGTCCGAGGCTCAAGACGATGGGCGGAAAACGCTTGGTGAAATAAGCATAGCCAATGCCCAAGACAGGTACCAGAAGGGCGCTGTACAAAAGCAGCGGCCACAAAAAACTGACGGAGCTGAGGTCAGGCACGCCAGAGCCTCCTTTTTCGCAATTCAGAGAATTTCAACAGCGCAGCGGCAATGTCTTCATCGGTTGAAAGCTCCAAGGCATCGACGCCTGACTGCGCAAAAGTGGTTTGAAGTTGCAGCTCTCTTTCCTCTACCAATTTGGCATAGCGCTTTCTAAATTGAGGATTGGCTGTATCGATCAACAATTGTTCTGAGGATTCAGAATCCTGCAATGTCATGAGACCCGCATTGGGCAATTGCATCTCGATGGGATCGTAAAGCCTGGCAGCCACCGTGTCATGTCGACGGCCCAAGTGGGACAGTTCTTTGGCCCAATCAAAACGACCCATGAAGTCCGAAACCACAAAGACGCAAGATCGACGTTTAAGCAAGCCATTGGCTCTGGCCAGCCATTGGTTTAAATCTGTCTGATGCGGCGCTTTGGAGACCCCAGTGGTTTCAGCCGTATGCAAAACATGAAGGAGGTGGCGACGCCCCATGCGGGCTGGGATGTATTTAAAACCGGAAGCGTCAGCGGGGCTTAAAATCAGCGCCCCAATTCGATTGCCACGCTGCATGAGCAACTTGGCCATGATGGCAACAAAGGCCAACATGAGTTCGCGTTTGCTTTGGCCCGTACTTGCAAAATCCATAGAACCCGACAGATCCAATAAAAACCAAGCACTGATTTCTCGATCTTCTTGATGCTCTCTCACATAGGGCGTCTGCATGCGGGCCGTGACATTCCAATCGATGTGCCGCACATCGTCATGCGTTTGGTATTCACGCAGGTCAGCCAACTCCAAGCCAGCACCTCTGAACAAGGTTTGGTGGTCTCCCTGCAGCAAGCCATCTAGCCGCCGCAGGACTGTCCACTCTAGCTGCTGTAATAAGGCTTCAGCTGACATTCGATGCCATGGGTTGGCTTGGCATAGGGATGGCCTTAATGACTTCTTGAATGATGGCATCGGGTGTTTTGCCCTCAGCCAATGCTGTGTAGGAAAGGACCAGACGGTGTCTTAAAACATCGGGCACTAAGTCGGCCACATCTTCGGGCAGTGCGTAATCTCGGCCGCGCATCAGAGCCAGTGCGCGAGCCCCTTCAATCACCCCAATGCTGGCCCGTGGGCTGGCGCCAAAACTCAGAAGACCTTTCAGGCTTTCCAAACCATAGCGTTCAGGAAAGCGTGTGGCAGATATCAGTTTGACGGCGTAGTGAATTAGGCTAGGGTCGACATAGCAATGACGGCATTGCGCTTGAAGCTTTTGTAGATCTTCCGGTGTGACGACACCCGTGACCTGTGCACCGCCAGAAATTACGCGCTGGACAATGACAAACTCATCATCTTCAGTAGGGTAGTCAATCAATACCTTCATCATGAAGCGGTCTACCTGCGCCTCTGGAAGGGGGTAGGTACCTTCCGTTTCAATGGGGTTCTGCGTGGCCATGACCAAGAACGGCGAAGGGACCCGATGTGATTTTCCTGCGATGGTGACTTGTCTTTCCTGCATCACTTCGAGCAAGGCACTTTGAACTTTGGCAGGTGCGCGGTTAATTTCATCGGCCAGCAACAGGTTGGTAAAAACGGGGCCTAACACGGTGCTGAACTCACTCGTTTGCTGATTGAAAATTCTGGTGCCAACCAAGTCGGCAGGCAACAAATCAGGCGTGAATTGAATTCGACTGAATTGACCATTCAAGGTTTTGGCAAGCGTGTTCACAGTCAAAGTTTTTGCCAAGCCTGGCACACCTTCAATCAGGAGGTGCCCCTGTGCAAGCAAAGCAATCAAGACGCGTTCTAAAAAAACGTCTTGCCCTACAACAACTCGCTTGACTTCATACATGACCCTTTGCATCAGCGCTGCGGCCTCTGCAGGGTTATGCAACTGAGGTGCTGTGTTCTGACCGCGCCAAGCTTCGTCTGATTGCGTCATGTGTTTCCCTCCAAAAATTTAAAAAGGTGGTAAGCCAACGGCACTTCCCGCGCTCTCAATGGTGGTGGCAAAGCCAATGCCAATGAAGGTTCTGGCCGATGTGGGATTCAGAATAGCGGTCACGATGCCAATGACCTCGCCTGACATATTCACCAAGGGGCCACCAGAGTTGCCAGGGTTGGCTGCCGCATCGAACTGAATGAGGCCGCTAAGAGCTTGATTGCCATCAGGCGATTTGAACTGTCGATTCAAACCAGATACAACGCCGGCCGAAACTGAAGGTCCAATACCGAATGGAAAACCAACCACCACCACTTGGTCGCCTGGCAAGAGTTGCTGACTGGATCCTAAAACTGCCGGCTCAAGATCGTCTGGTATTTTTTGAGGCTTGATGACCGCCAAGTCTTTCTCGGGTTGAACGCCAATGACAATGGCCTCTGCTTCACTGCCATCAAAAAAAGTAACCTTTAATTTTTTAGCGCCCGCAATGACATGAAAATTGGTCAAAATTGTGCCATCGTCTTTGATGACAACGCCTGTGCCAACACCACTTTCTTTGTCGACGTCTTTGTTTTTTGGATCAGTGACGTAGGACTGGACATGGACCACAGCACCCTGGACCGATGCAGCGACTTTCGCGCTTTGAGATGGCAGCTCTTTGTTAAGCAATGTGTGCATCACCGCGCCATCAATGTCATTCTGAGTCAGACTTTTGGGTAAAGGGTTGAGCTTGAGAAACATGCCCATGGCAAGTAGGCTTAAGACGACACCCAGCAAGAAGACTGCGGCAAAATCCCACCGAAGGACTGATTTGAAAAGATGAGGTTTGTTCGAACTGAGAGCGGCAGACTTGGCTGGCTTGCCTAATTCGGACGAGGACGCGCTTGAATCCGTAGCAGTGTTCGTAACAGAAGCTACAGTTCGCGTGCTTTTGCTAAAAACCGCTTCTCGTTTCATAGAATAACCATAACATAAGCTTCAATGGTAAATTGGCGTAACGAGCGAAAACCCTATTGGCTATGCAATTTCTTCATCCTTTCATGCTTTGGTCCCTTTTGGTGCTGCCACTCTTGCTTGCCGGCTATGTGTGGCTGTTAAGGCGCAAGCGACAACAAGTTGTCACTTTTTCTGCTGTTTCTTGGATCTTGCAAAACATGGAACTGCCGTCCCCCTGGCGGCGTCACATTCCCCCAGCCCTGATTGGTTTGGCCATTGCGCTGTTGTTATTTGCCAGTGCCAGACCAATGGCCAGGGTCACCTTGCCAGCCGACTACATGACACTCATCATGGCCATGGATGTCTCCCGAAGCATGCTGGCAGAAGATGTAGATCCCAGCAGAATTAAGGCAGCGCAAAAGGCAGCCAAAGAATTTTTACAAGACCTGCCCAAAAACGTTCGAGTGGGAATCGTTTCGTTTGCCGGCAATGCACAGGTCGTGCAGCATGTGTCGCAAGACAAAGACGTGCTGGTTGCGGCAATTGATCGTTTCCAATTGCAAAGGGGCACAGCCACAGGCAGCGGCCTGTTGTTGGCCTTGAGCACACTCAGACCCGAAGCGCAGATTGACTTGGAGGCGGCGCTCTACAACACCAATCCGTTTAGCTACAGCGATCAAGGCCAGTCGGGTGGCTCAAAAAGTTTGGATGCCAAACCTGCTGCGCAAGAGCGCACCCCCGAGCCTCCCGGCTCCTACAAGGGCGGCGCCATTGTTTTACTCTCGGATGGACGCCGTACAACGGGCCCTGACCCTTTGCTGGCGGCAAAGAGGGCGGCTGATTTGGGTGTGCGTGTTTACACCGTTGGTTTCGGCACACCGAATGGCTTTATTCCGGGTTATGAGGGCTATTCATTTTTCACCAAAGTGGATGAAGAATCTTTAAAGGCCATCGCCAAGATCACCGAGGCAGATTATTTCAAGGCGGGCTCGGCAGAAGATTTGAAACAAGTTTACAAACACCTCTCTACGCAATTCACAATGGAAAAACGCGACACAGAAATTACAGCCTTGCTATCGGGGTTGGCGCTGGTGTTGGTTTTTATCGCACTTTTGCTCTCGGCACTCTGGTTCAAAATAGGCCCGCAAAATTCTTTTAAATCTTTTGTGAGGTGATGCAATGGTCGAAAACGGCATCTTGAAAATTGAGTCGCTGAAAAACCGATGTACCCCTGCAGAATGGCAGGCCCGAGTTGACTTGGCGGCTTGCTATCGCTTGGTGGATATTTATGGCATGTCCGACATGATGGCCAACCATGTCTCGTGCAGTGTGCCAGGACAAGAGGGTGCATTTTTGATCAATGCGTACGGCATGATGTACGAAGAAATCACAGCCTCTAGCCTGATCAAAATTGACATTCACGGCAATATTTTGGACAAGCCTGACTTTGGCGAATTGAACTATGGCATCAACAAAGCAGGTTATGTCATTCACAGTGCCGTTCATGAAGCACGGCCAGAAGTCAGGTGCATCATTCACACGCACAGTTGGGCTTCCATGGCGGTTTCTGCACTCGAGTGTGGCTTGTTGCCCTTAACGCAAACTGCCATGCGGTTTTTGAAAATTGCCTACCATGACTACCAAGGCGTGGTTCTGAACAACGAAGAGAAAGCCTCTTTGCTCAAAGACTTGGGGCAGGGTGAGGCTTTGATTTTGCGCAACCATGGCGCACTGACTGTGGGAAAAAGTGTGGGAGAAGCGTTTAACTGGGCGCACAGATTAGAGTTGGCATGCCACTCGCAATTGGCTGCCATGGCTTGCAATACGCCCTTCACTAAAGTGGCGCTAGGTGTTTTAGAAGAAACATGGAACAACTACCAACCTAGCACTCGCAGGCCTTATGGTTTGATGGAGTGGCCTGCACTTCTTCGCAAATTAGACCGCTTAGATCCAAGCTACCGAACCTAAATCGAGAAGACTCGATTCTGTTTCATTCAAGTGCACTTATGAAGATTTTGCTGTCAGAGTTGTCTTTGCGAACTTTATCGCAAGACATTGCAAAGGTAATGGGCTCTCGGCCTTTTGAATGCGTCAGCTTTGAGGACGCCGTTGCCTCGGGTCGGCGAGATTTTGATGTTGCCTTTGTGTCACGCGATGTCACAGGCTTGTCTACCAAGCACGAGCTTGCCCCTAGCCTAAAGGCTTGCTATGAAGTCTTAGAAGAGTCGCCCAATTTACGCTGGGTTCACATTCACTCTGCAGGCGCTGATCGCGATGTTTACGTTCGCTTAAGAGCAAAGGGCGTTCAGGTCGCCACATCGTCCGGCGCAAATGCCGAAGTGGTAGCCCAAACGGCGCTGGCTGGCTTGTTGGCTTTGTCGCGAAAATTTCCGGAACTGGTGTATGCCATGCATTCGAAAAAGTGGGCACCTTTGCTCGGCTCTCAATTGCCTCCCGATTTAAGCGGTCAAACGGCTTTGTTGGTGGGGTGGGGTCCTATTGCGCAAAGAGTTGCACAGTTTTTGTCCCTGCTTGGGCTTCGGTTAAAAGTGGTTCGTCAAAAAGCACAAACTGGCACTCTTGCGAAGTTTGGCAATGATTCTTCGCAGCCAGAAATGTTGACGTTTGAAAATCTAGACCACGCTTTGCCATCAACCGACTGGGTTATCTTAATGTGCCCCTTGACCGATACAACCCGAGGCTTGATCAATGCTCGCAGGTTGAGTCTGCTCCCGCCAGGGGCTGGCTTGGTGAATGTTTCGCGCGGTGAGGTTGTGGTTGAGAAGGACTTGATTGAAGCGCTCCAAAATGGCAGCTTAGGAAGCGCTTATTTAGATGTTTTTGAGCATGAGCCCCTCTCCCCAACATCACCCCTGTGGAATTTGCCGAACGTGATTCTTACGCCCCATTCAGCAGGATTTTCTGCAGGGAACGAATTGCGGGTGAGCCACATGTTCTTGGATAATCTTGCTTCTTGGGCTTTTGAATAAAAAATACCATGCTACAATCCAAGGCTTAGCGGCTGTAGCTGAGCTGGATAGAGTACTTGGCTACGAACCAAGGGGTCGTGGGTTCGATTCCTGCCAGCCGCACCAGATTTCGATTTTTTCGAGACTAGAACACAGCTTAGAGGCTTACGCCCCTAGGCTGTTTTTCTTTGTGTAAAACGGTTTTGAATAGACATATTCCACTGAGAGACCATGAGCAAAGCTTTCACACGGGAAACAGACAACGACGCCGATGACGACGGGGAAGACCCCAGTCTGCCGCCGTTGCCGGCAGGCACCCGCAACTACATGACCCCCCAGGGCTATGCCAACTTGCGCGCCGAGCTGTTTACGCTGATGGACGATGAGCGCCCCAAGGTGGTGGAAATTGTGCATTGGGCAGCCAGCAATGGCGATCGATCTGAAAATGGTGATTACATATACGGCAAAAAGCGTTTGCGTGAAATTGATCGGCGCCTTCGCTTTCTGACCAAACGCTTAGAAATTGCCGAAGTCACAGACCCCAGCGCACACCACGGCAAAAACCAAGTTTTCTTTGGGGCCACAGTCACCTATGTGGAAGAAAATGGGATTGAGCGCACTGTCACCATTCGAGGCATTGACGAGGCCGATAGCTTAAAGGGTGAGGTCAGTTGGGTGTCACCTATTGCGCGCACCTTGTTGAAGTCAAGCACTGGCGATGTGCTCAAGTTGGTCACACCTCAAGGCTGGCGCGAAATCGAAGTACTCAATGTGACTTATCCAAAGCCGGGTGAGCACTGACATTGAAACTGACTCACAGGCTGAAGCAGCGCTTTATTCTTCAGCCGTACTTTGTCCTCGCACACGGTGAGTCATGCGCTCTGCATTCAATACCGCGGGTGTGCGCTTCAAGTTTTTAAGAACCGTTTCAAGATGGCTCACGTCGCGCACAGAAATAATGAATGTATTTTCAGCCGCATCTTGTTCACTCGATTGGCCCATTTCAACATGAACGATGTCAACTTCTGAGTCAGCCAGCGTGCCAGCCACTCTGGCCAAGACACCCTTGGTGTTAACCACGGTAACGCGGATACTGGTTTCAAAGCTGCGCATCATTTCATCGGACCATTCCACCCCAATGAAGCGTTCGCTGTCTTTTTGCTGGAGTTTCAGGCCGACGCTGCAATGGGCCGTGTGAACGGCCAAGCCTTCACCGCGGCCCAAGTAGCCAATGATTTTGTCGCCTGGCAGTGGGCGACAGCAAGCAGCATAGACAACCGAAGCGTTTTCGGTGCCATCCAACAAGATAGCGCCTTGGGAGATGGTGTCGTTGGCCATGAAGCGTTCGCGTGTCATAAGCAGCGGGTCGGGCTTCTCGCCCATCTCCGATAACAAAGCTGCCATGCGTTTGGCCACAATGCTGGCGATGCGTTTGCCAAGCCCAACATCGACCAACAAATCGCTTCTATTTCGGTTGCCTGTAAAGCGCAAAACTTTTTCCCACAGGCCGTGGTATCGGGTGGGATCGTCTGGTAATTTTTCAATGCCTTCAGCGCGCAATGCTTGCGTGAGAAGTTTCATACCCAAGTCCATCGATTCACTGTACGCCATGGTTTTGAGGTGATGCCTGATTCTGGAGCGCGCACGCCCCGTTCGGACAAAGCCAAGCCATGAAGGGTTGGGCGCTGAAACGGGTGCCGTCATGACCTCAACCACATCGCCATTTTTTAACTCAGTGCGCAAGGGGACTTGTAGGTTGTTTATTTTGGCAGCTACCAAATGATCGCCAAGATTGCTGTGAATCATGTAAGCGAAATCGACCACGGTTGCACCGCGTGGGAGTGACATGATTTGGCTCTTTGGCGTGAAAACATAAACGGCATCGGGAAACAAATCAACTTTGACATGGTCCCAAAATTCAGAAGCGTCACGCGTTTCTTTTTGGATGTCCAAAAGTGATTGCAGCCATTGAGTTCCTAATCGTTCGGCTTCCATGCTGCCTGTTGACTTGTCCTTGTACAACCAGTGCGCCGCAACACCAGATTCGGCTACCACATTCATGGCCTCGGTGCGCATCTGAAACTCAACATTGACGCCAGAGGGCCCCACCAAAGTGGTGTGCAAAGACTGATAGCCATTCACTTTGCCAATGGCAATGTGATCCTTGAATTTGCCAGGTACAGGCTTGTACATCTGATGCAAAATACCCAAAGCGGTATAGCAATCAATGACCGAGGGGACAATGAGTCTGAAGCCATAAATGTCGGTCACTTGCGCAAAACTCAGGTGCTT
>SXXD01000076.1 GCA_005789685.1 Burkholderiales bacterium | reverse complement strand
GCTTCTAAATGGGCTTGCTCAATTACGGAACAAATCCAGAATCCGTTTTTTCTCATCGGGCTCAGGCAGGGTGCCGCCTTTTTCGTTGCCCAAACCTAGGCTGGTGACGCCACTGCCTTTGGCATATTCCTCAAAGTACCAGTCTCCGCTCACATACAACACGCCTTCAGGGGCAATGGCGTCCATGATGGGCATGTTTTTAAGGGCAGATTCCATGAAGCTGATCCAAACGGGCAAACTCAAGCCGCCCCCTGTTTCACGATCGCCCAATTTGCGCGGTGTGTCGTAGCCAATCCAAACCACAGCCGCTAAATTGCGGTGATAGCCGGCAAACCAAGCGTCCATGGAGTCGTTGGTGGTACCGGTTTTGCCATAAATGTCGTCACGCTTCAAAGCGACTCGGGCTTTGGCCGCAGTACCTGAGCGAGTGACCTCTTGCAGCAAACTGGTCATGACAAACGCATTGCGGGGCGTGATGGCGCGATTGGCTTCATTCACCCTTTGAGGCGGACTGTCGACCAAAATTTTTCCCTTGTGATCGGTGACACGCGTGATCATGTGCGGTTGCACGCGCATACCGCCATTGGCAAACACAGAATACCCAGTGGCCATTTGCATGGGGGTGACGGAACCAGCGCCCAAAGCCATGGTCAGGTAGGCAGGGTGTTTGTCTTCGTCAAAACCAAATTTGGTGACCCATTCTTGCGAGTTTCGGGAGCCCACAGCTTGCAAAATTCGAATGGAAATCATGTTTTTCGATTTGGCCAAACCTTTGCGAAGTGTCATTGGGCCTTCAAAAGTACCGTCGTAATTTTTAGGCTCCCATGGCTGCCCCCCCGTGACGCCAGCATCAAAAAACAAAGGCGCATCGTTGATCACCGTTGCAGGGGTGAAGCCCTTTTCCAAAGCAGCTGAATAAATGAAGGGCTTGAAGCTAGAGCCAGGTTGACGCCACGCTTGAATGACGTGGTTGAATTTGTTCTTGGCAAAATCGAAACCACCGACCAGCGCTCTGACAGAGCCGTCTTGCGGACTGATGGCCACAAAGGCACCTTCAACTTCAGGCAGTTGCGTAATTTCCCAAGTGCCTTTGGGCGTTTGCACCACCCGAATCACTGCGCCGCGTTTGATTTTGATGTTCGGACCCGCCTTGCCAGAAAGTCCCGACTGGGCAGGTTTCAAGCCGTCGCCTGTAATTTCAAGCTGCTCTGCATTTTGGCGGATGGCCACAATTTTCTTGGGACTGGCTTCCAACACCACGGCCGACATGACATCGCCATTGTCGGGGTGGTCATCCAACACTTCATCGATGGCGTCTTCCATCTCCTTCGGCTTGGTGGGCAACTCAATGAATTTTTCGGGGCCGCGGTAAACCTGTCGGCGCTCAAAGTCCATGATGCCTTGACGCAAGGCCTGGTAGGCCGCATTTTGTTCTGACGATTGCAGTGTGGTGTAAACGTTCAGGCCGCGGGTGTAAGTCTCTTGGCCGTACTGAGCAAACATCAACTGACGTACTGTCTCCGCCACGTACTCTGCGTGGATTCGACTTTTGTCGTTGTTGGGCCGGATGCGCAGGGGCTCGGCCTTGGCTTCCATGGCCTGTTTGGCGCTGATGTAGTTGTTTTCTTCCATCCGCTCGATGATGTACAACTGCCTTGAGCGTGCACGTTTTGGGTTGCTAATCGGGTTGTAGGCCGAGGGTGCCTTGGGCAAACCGGCGAGCATGGCAGCTTCTGCAATCGTGATGTCTTTGAGTGACTTGCCAAAATAAGTTTCGGCGGCAGAAGCAAAGCCATAGGCTCTGTTACCTAGGAAAATTTGGTTCATGTAGATCTCTAGAATTTGATCTTTGGTGAGTAAATGTTCGAGCTTGAAGGTCAGCAAAATTTCATAAATTTTGCGGGTGTATGTTTTCTCGGTCGACAAATAAACATTACGCGCCACTTGCATGGTGATGGTCGATGCGCCTTGGCTTTTGCGTTTGCTCAAGTTGGCAATGCCCGCCCTGATGAGGCCCAAATAGTCCAATCCGCCGTGTTGGTAAAAGCGCGAATCCTCGATGGACAGCACAGCGTCTTTCATGACCTGCGGAATTTCTCTGATAGGGGTGAGGTTGCGACGCTCTTCGCCGAACTCGCCCATCAAGACCCCGTCTGCCGTGTAAATGCGCAAGGGTAACTTGGGGCGGTATTCAGCCAGATCAGAGATGTCGGGCAATTGGGGGTAAGCCATGACCATGGCCACACCCACCACCGTTAGCACAGACAAAAAACCTGCAAAGACAAGGCCGACTGCCCAAAGACAAATGCGCAAGGCCCAGTGCAGTCTGGGCGCTTCAATCAAGTCGCTTTGCTGTGAAGATTTTGATTTGGATTTTTTGGACATGTATAAGCGGAAATAAGCGCGAACCGCATTGTCAAAACTGCCGGGCAAATGGCGTCATTTGAACGTTGCAGAAAGCAACTGGATTGAGAGGAATTGTAGTCCTTTCGAGTGCACTGGGCGGGTCCAATCAAAGCACTGTTCAATCTCTGTGAAAGTGAATCTGTGCTGTCCCTTCCCTCACGCATGCCAGCCGCCGCTTTGCGGTTTGTCGTCAGCCCTATTTTTATCCCCTTTAATGCGTTTGCCGCCACCTGTGCAGTAAGCCCCGTCAATTCAAATTCAAGCACTGTCAAGGTTTGGGCCGCTTTGGCTGTTCAGCATGCTGCGGTTCTGTACCGAAGGGTTGAGGATTTGGCGACGCTCATGTCTCATTTGAGGGCAGATTGTCTGCAAGCCTTGCCCTATTCGACCATTCTCATGCTTCACCCACGTGAAATTTGGGCGGGTGATCTTCATTGCCAAGCGCATTGGGGGCCAGAAGACATTGCGGCTGAATGTTGGTTGGAGGCTGCTAGCGCGCTTCAATTGCCGGTGACCGAGTTGGCAATGGACTTTGAAGTTCATTCAAGCTCAGAGGGCCATTGGTTGGCGCAATGCAGAGCTTGTCCAAAAAGCTTGGTCGAGACTTATTTGGCACAACTCAAGGTGCTGGACCTCCAGCCCGATGCCATCACTTGCGCATCGCAAATGGATGAACTTGGGCTGGCCTGGGGACTTCAGCCAGGGGTTATGGCTGAAGCATTCAGATTGCCGCACATGGACGAGTTGCCAGGCCACTATTTCAATTTGTTCAAAGAGGACAAGCCATGCTGAATTTGCTGCGTTCTTCGAAACTTGAACTTCGCAAGCTTCACATTGAAATGATGATGGTATTTGGAATGGCGGCGCTGATGGTGGCAGCCCTCATTGTTTGGGAAGAAATTAATGCGCAACAAGAAATGGCGCAAGCTATTTCCAATCTGCCCAGCTTTTTATCCATGCAGCAAGTAGAAGTGATTTCTGAAACCGAAGCAGCCAACGCCCAACTTGAATTGGCACGTTTGAAATCACGCGTGAATTACTTAACGCGTCGACAGGAAGAGCAAGACGACTTGAACGAGGTACAAGCAATTTTGTTGGCAAACCATGGTAGTCGCAAGGGGGTCATGGCTGAACTACACAGCCTGCACTGGCAGCAAGGAAAGCTGGAGTTTGAGGGTCTTAGCGAAGACCCCGAAAAGTGGCACGGCTTAATGAACGACATGATCCTATTCGATCGTTGGAAAACAGCCCCCCAAATGCTTCATGCGCACAGGGCTATGACCAAGCCTTCGCTCAGTGGGGCCAGTTTGGTAGAAGTCAAACTGAAAGCCGCCCTTTGGGCCCATGCCTCGAATTCACCGCTTGCTAAGGCTGTGCCATGAACATGCATGAGTTCAAAAATCTGTGGGTGCGCAGTTGCGTGTCGCTGATCTCCAAGGTATGGCCTCAGGCCGCTTTGCATTGGCGCAATCGCAGTCTGTTTCGCAGTGTATGGGCCCGATTTTGGCGCGCCATTTTGTTGTGCGGTGTGAGCATGGTGTCCCTTTATGGGGCTTGGCAAGCCCTCATTACCTCTGGATTCGTGCCATCTTATCGCTTGCAGTGGCAGCACATGGCAAAAGCACATATGACCCAGCTGGATGAGCAGGCATTGCAAAAGGCAAATGCCACCGCATTGGCTTTGGTGCATGCACAAAGAAATGATGCCCTGCTTGAATATCAATCTCAAGTCGATGAGTTGATTTTGGCTTGGCCAAATTCTGCATTTCGCATGCAATTGATCCATCGTTTGCAGCAATTGGCTCAGACAAAAAACGTTCACATCGTTCAAATGAAATTCACCCCCATGCCTGATGAAGAAGGCTTTGAAGCTGGCGCATTGGATTTCAGTCTGAAGGGTTCTCAAGCGGCTACCTACGCTTATTGGCAGTCACTCAATCAATTGTTTCAAAATGGCGTTTGGCCCAAGTTAATTTGGCGTTTGTTGCCAACGGGTGAGTACTTACTGGAAGGACAAATTAATTTGCTGTGGGACGCCGAAGACGCTTTCACAGACACGGGCGTTGAACTTCAGGCTGCCAGTCAAGTCATAGCCAAAAACTTCAGTGTTGGTGAGCGTGTTTTGCCAGACCACTCAGTCGCACAAATGCGCCTAGTCGGTACCGCTCAAACGCTGGCTGAGCCTCAAGCCAAATTGTTTTGGACGCTCCTTCAATCAGGCCGTCAAATCATTGTGGTGAGGCCGGGGCAATATCTCGGCATTGAAAACCGACGTGTGCTTTCTTTGGACGTGCAGGGGCTTTGGTTGGCAGATGAATTCGGTCAGCCTGCAGCTTTGCTAGCTTGGGAAAAGGGCGCGCCATGAGTTGGCTGAATTGTCAAAGGCTACAAGCCATCAAGTTGGGCGCGTGGGTGTTGCTTCAATGTTGGATGACACCGCTTGGCGCCGCAGAATTGGAGCAAAAGCTGAAGTGGCGTTTTCAAAACATCGAGGTCAAGGCCTTGCTGCAATCGCTGGCTGAAGTGGGCAATCTAAATTTGATTGTGGCCGAGGGTGTATCGGGCCCAATCAGCTTGCACTTGAACGACATGACTTGGCGTGAAGCCCTGGCGGTCGTTGTACAGTCAAAAAATTTGGTGGCCACCCAGCAAGCTGGCGTTTTGTGGATTGCGCCTAAAAAAGAAGTGCCTGAAAATTTACAAGCCTTGGCCATTCCTTTGAAATATGCCAAAGCCTTGGACGTGGTTCAGCGCTTGCAATTGACAGGCAGTGGCGCTGCGAAGTCGGGGCACCATTGGCTCAGTGCGCGAGGCACGGTCATGGCTGAACCACGAACCAATCAATTGTTCTTTTTGGACACGCCAGTTTACTTAAAGCAGATGCAAGAGGTCATCAAACGCTTGGATTTGCCGGTCCGGCAAGTGATGATTGAAGCGCGCATCGTGGAAGCTGAAGAGCAGTTTGGAAAATCCTTGGGTGTGCGCTTGGGCGGCGCTTTTGCGGCCCCATTCACGGCGCCCTTTGCCGCCAATGCCAAGCCCGTGAATATGGCCATCAGTGGCCAAGCGCTGGGCAGCACAGGGGGTGTTCAACCTGGCTTCGCCTTGAATCTGCCTGCAGGTTCAGCCGGTCAAACCATTTATCCACCACCTAGTTTTGCCATTTCACTGTTCAATGCAGCGGCCAATCAATTTTTAAATCTCGAAATCTCTGCACTTGAAGCCGATGGCAAGGGCAAAGTGGTGGCCAGCCCAAGGGTGGTCACAGCCGATCAAACCAAGGCCCTGATTGAACAAGGCACCGAGTTGCCGTACCAAGTGAACAATGGCAACGGCGCCGCGTCTGTTGCCTTTCGCAAGGCCAACTTGAAGTTGGAAGTCACACCCCAAATCACGCCAGAAGGGGCCGTTGTTCTTGAGTTGGACATTTCCAAAGACAGTGTGGGCCAAATCACAGCGGCAGGCTATGCCATCAACACCAAGCATGTGAAAACACAAGTGTTGGTGGACAACGGGGGAACAGTGGTCATTGGCGGCATTTTGGAGGCGGCCGACAAGGACGATGTGGCTCAATTGCCCTGGCTTGGAAGCCTGCCGGGCTTGGGTTGGCTGTTTAAAACTCAGCAATCAACGCAACGAAAAACTGAAATGTTGATTTTTGTGACGCCCAGGGTGCTGGCTGAAAACATAAGCCCTGCGCCCTCGAATACACTTGTAGTCTCAATCCTTCCTTAAGTTTCTACTTTTGCTCATTATTTTTGTTGGCCTTCCGGGATCTGGCAAAACGACCATCGGCAGACAGATGGGGCGTCGACTCGGCTTGCCTTTTTTGGATTCAGACAGTGTCATCGAGCAACGTTTAGGGTGTTCGATTCGAGAGTTTTTTGACCGTGAAGGTGAAGAGCGTTTTCGTGACATTGAGCAAAACGTCCTTGACGATTTAAGCAAGTACCACCACGGTGTGCTGTCAACAGGTGGCGGCGCAGTGCTTCGGCCTCTCAATCGGCAAAATTTGCACACGCGAGGCAAGGTGGTTTATTTGTGTTCAACGCCTGAAGAGGTTTTTAGAAGACTCAAGCACGATATGCAAAGGCCGCTTTTGCAAGTCGAAGATCCGCAAGAAAAATTGAGAGCTTTGTTCAATGTGCGCGATCCTCTTTATCGAGAGACGGCGCATTTTGTTTTTGAAACAGGACGTCCCAGCATCAACAGATTGCTCAACACCATCATTGCAGAACTAGACCTCGATGGTTTTGACACGCATGCTGCAAACGCTAACCCAAGCCGAACATGAACACACTGAACAAGCACCTTGAAACTGTCCGAATTAATTTGGCTGACAGAAGTTACGATATTTTGATTGGTGAAAATTTATTAGGGCAAACAAGCAGCTACGGTCAATTGCCCCAAGCTGCCGCCGCCTTGATTGTGACCAACACCACGGTCTCACCGCTTTACGAAGACGCCTTGCGCCAGGCGCTGTCGGGCCATTACAAACAGATTCACGGTGTTCAGTTACCAGACGGCGAGGCACACAAAGATTGGGGCACACTGAACCTTATTTTTGACACCTTGCTCGGCCGTGCTTGCGATCGCAAAACAGTTTTGTTTGCTTTGGGCGGTGGTGTCGTCGGTGATATGGCGGGCTTTGCTGCCGCCAGTTTCATGCGCGGCGTGCCCTTTGTTCAAGTGCCCACTACGCTACTGGCACAAGTCGATTCGTCGGTGGGCGGCAAAACGGCCATCAATCACCCCATGGGCAAGAACATGATTGGCGCGTTTTACCAACCGCAGCGGGTGGTGTGCGATTTGGGTGTTTTAAAAACTTTGCCAGCACGCGAACTCAGCGCCGGACTGGCCGAAATCATCAAATACGGCCCTATCGCTGACATGGCATTTTTTGATTGGATTGACGCCAACATGGACGCCTTGAAAGCTTGTGATACCCAGGCCATGGCGCATGCGGTGAAGCGAAGCTGTGAAATCAAGGCGTTTGTGGTGGGGCAAGATGAGCGAGAGTCAGGTTTGCGGGCCATCTTAAATTTCGGCCATACGTTTGGCCACGCCATTGAAGCGGGCCTAGGCTTTGGTAAGTGGTTGCACGGCGAGGCGGTGGGTTGTGGCATGGTCATGGCCGCCAATTTGTCGGCTGACATGGGCTTGATCGATCTTGCCTTTGTCAAGCGTTTGACAGACCTCATTGAGCGCGCTGGTTTACCTATCAAAGGCCCTGTGCTAAGTGCAAAAGACAATGCGAGTCACTACCTTGCACACATGCTGCATGATAAAAAATCTGTGGCGGGCGACATTCAATTTGTCTTGATGGATGGCCTTGGCAAGGCCCGTGTCAGTGCCGCACCAGAAGCCATGGTGCGTGCTGTGATAGACCGTTGCTGTGCTTGAAATTTACGCCTGCTTTGCTGAAAACTCGCGTGGCAGGCGACATGCTGAAGTGCCCGCTCCAACTCGCAATGACTTCCAACGTGATCGAGACCGCATCGTCCACTCAACGGCTTTTCGCCGGCTGGTTTATAAAACGCAGGTTTTTTTAAATCACGAAGGTGATTTGTTTCGCACCCGCCTGACTCATTCTTTAGAGGTGGCTCAGCTTGGACGTTCCATTGCCCGCGCATTAGGACTGAAT
>SXXD01000299.1 GCA_005789685.1 Burkholderiales bacterium | reverse complement strand
CGCTTGGTAATTTAATTGGGGTCAGATCAACATTAATTTCGTCAATCTAAAGGGGAAGAGGCTAATGGGGGCTGACGATTTGTGGTACCCCACCATGAGGAGGCCCCCATTAGCCTCCTCCCCTTTGGATTGGAAATTAATGTTGATCTGACCCCAATTAAATTATTTACACTTGATTTAAACAGTTTTGGTGTTAATATAGGTTCATGTCCAAAACTTTCAGTCTTGATGAACTCTGCACCCTCACCGACTTGCCCAAGCGCACAGTGAGGTACTACATGCAAATGGGACTGGTAGACCGGCCCATTGGCGAAACCAGAGCGGCTCACTACCTCTCTCAACACCTAGACCAGCTTCTAAAAGTCAAACAACTTTCAGACGCTGGCATTTCCTTAGAACGCATTGCAGAAATTCAAAACGGTGAAGAACTGCAAATACCCACCAAGCCCCGCAAGCCTGGCGACATCCAAGTCAAGAGCCACATCCACATTGCCCCTGGCATTGAGTTGCAAATTAGCCCCGAAGAAGCCGACATGAGCCCCGAACAAATCAGAGCCCTTGTCAAAGCAGTCATGAAAACCATCCAAGAAATCAAGGCCTAAACATGTACGAAGAACAAGAACCCTGCTCATTCACCTGTGGCGGCGAAGAAGTTGCCATGAAATCTGTGCACGTGCACGGTAAGTTAGACGGCTTGCTGCTCAGAATGAAAACAAGGCAGACCTACACCAACCAAACTGAAGACACTCTAGAAACCGTCTACACCTTCCCATTAGCCTGGGGCGCAACACTCTTAAACCTAGCCGTAGAACTCAACGGCAAGCGCCTTAACGGCACCGTGATAGAAAAAAAACAAGCCGTCAAAAAATATGAAAAAGCCATCGACAACGGCGATACACCCATCATGGTAGAGCGCTCCGGACGTGGCTTGTACACCGCCAACTTGGGCAACCTACTCCCCGGAGAAACAGCCGTCATTGAAATCGAATACGCACAGCTTCTAAACTTTGAAGCCGATCGCATCAGACTCAGCATTCCCACCACCATTGCCCCACGCTACGGCGACCAACACCAACAAGGTGGACTACAGCCCCACCAAACTACCGCAGCAAATGGCTTGGTGGAATACGGCTTCTTCATGACCTTGGACATTCAAGGCACCGCAGCCAAAGGCATGGTCAGCAGCCCCACACACGCCATCAAAACTACCAAAAGCTTTGACGGCATCAACGTACAACTTGGCAAACAAGCCTACCTAGACCGCGACTTTGTGCTTCTCATTGAAGACCTACAAGGCGAATCGTTTTGCATAGCTGGCCCCGACACAGAAGGCAGCAACACCACCGCCATCATCACCAGCTTTTGCCCCAAACTGCCGCCCTCCAAGCCCAATGCACTCCGCCTCAAAATACTTTTAGACTGCTCTGGCTCCATGGCTGGCGACAGCATGGTGCAAGGCCGCTTGGCCCTCCAGCACTTATTCAAATCATTCAATGCCAACGACTGCTTTGCCTACACACGATTTGGCAGCAGCGTGCAGCGCGAAACTTCCCGCATGGTCATGGCCGACAGCGAGCGCATTCAAGGCCTGCTTCAGAAGTTACCCAAAACAGAAGCCGACTTAGGTGGCACCGAACTGGGCGATGCCATGAACGATGTGTTCAAAATGGGTACCCGCGTCAATCCACGCAATCCCAAAGAAGACGCATTGCCTACCGACGTTTTAATCATTACCGATGGTGAAGTTTGGAACATTGAAAATATCATTGCCTTGGCGCGCACAAGTGGCCACCGCGTTTACACCATTGGTGTGGGCAGCGCACCCGCAGAAAGCTTGTTGCGTGAATTGGCCAAGGACACTGGCGGTACGTGCGAATTTGTAACGCCCAACGAAGACATGCGAGGCGCCATAGACCGAATGATCACACGCATGCGCTCTGCCCACGAAGTGCGCTTTGCCATTCAATGGAATGCCATTGAAGACAAACACAAAGACCACGAGTGGGCCAGTACCCTGCCCCCTCAATTGATCGATGGCGAAACCGTGCACCTGTATGCCAGATTGCCTGCTAAAACAGAATCGCCTCCAGTTTTAATTTGCAAGACTTTAGTCAAAGCAGAAGAGCATGAAGTAAGCCGTGCCAAGCCCTTGAGCATCACATGGGACACCGAAGGCATTGTGGCCAGGTTGTGCGCTGCCGCTCAAATTGCTGAGTTGACTGAGGAAAAAGCAGACATCAAACTAGCCAAGTCTATAGCGGTCAAATACCAATTGGTCACCCAGCACACCAACTTCTTTTTGGTACACGAACGCGCAGAAGAAAACAAAGCAGAAGGTTTGCCCAAGTTGCAACAAATAGCGCAAATGCAAGCTGCAGGTGTTAGCGGAAATGGCACGGCATGGCCTCCAGGCACCATTATTTTGCAGTGCAAAATTAGCCGTTCCACAACATCATTTGAGTACGAAGAAAACAGCAACGCCAAAAGCTTAGGCGGAGACTACAGCCGCCTCAACAACCCCAGCGTTTGGCGCACCAACAGAACAGCTGTAGCCGCAAAATCAAGCACGTCTGGTTTGCAAGGCATGGACGATGTTGAAATTCCAGCCTTCCTGCGAAAACAGGCGCCAACGCTGGATGAAATGATTCAAAGATCCACCATATCGCCAGACAAATTACAAAAAATGGACACTACCGATACTTCCTTAGTGGCTAAGGTGGTTAGCAAAGTCAAAGATTGGGTAACGCCAAGCACGGTGATCCCTGCAAAGCCCCTGCCCCAACATGCCTCCTTAGAAGACATTGCCAAGGTACTGAACGCCACATCCCTAAAAGCAATATCGTTCCGCCTCGCTTTACAACAAGCACTGAAACTCAATCTCAAACCTGAGTACTCTCAGATCATCTTTGACCTCACAAGTGAAACCAAAGACAGCGCTACAAGCTGGGCTTTGCTGTTCGAGTGGTTGTTCAGTAAAGACGGACAGGATTTGCTACTAGAAAAGCATGCGCAGCGCTTAATGAGAAGTCAGCTCAAACTGGCCCCCATTGAAATGCATGAAAGAGCGATAGAAATGTTTGAACGCACTCTGGTCGCACCTGCGTCATAAAACTCAAACCTTCTTGCTGCGCGGCTCAAGCAGACAAATCAACCCGAATCTGCCCCGAGTAGGTGTTTTGCGTAGCTAGGTTTTCACCCATTTGTTTGACGCCATGGCCATTAAATGGCAGCAATTGAAGTTGGCCGCCACGGTTTTGCAATTCCTGGGCAAAGTGCCTTGCAGCGTATAAGTTACTGCTTTGCAAAGCAGCGCCAATTTTAGTGAGGTAGGGGTCAGTAGACACAGAAGGATCGAAATTGACAAGGGCAATGAAGGCTTGTCGCGCAGTGTCCAAATCACCGGCAATGATGCTGTGTAGCAATGCTTCCAGCTTTTGCTTACGGCGGTTTTGCCTTTCACCTTGAGGTGAATTGCTACCCCCCCAATGCTGAGGATTGCCGTTAATGCGCAGAGAAATTGAAGTATCCATGGTACGGACGCCTTTCGATCTTAAATAACTGTTTGTCTAAACCTCTTCTGTTTGCAAGGATTTCAAAATAAGTGATTGGCTGTTTCGTTAGACCTGATGCAAAAGTGCTCAATAAAAATTGAATGTCAAGAAATCAGCCAATCACCAACAACTATGCATAAACAATGCCAACGTTAAGCGGCAAACATTTGCCACTCGTAAATAATTGGGGTCAGCTCAACATTAATTTCCAGTCAGTGAGGGCTAAGGCTGAAAGCGGCTGACAATAATTGGGGTCAGATCAAGATTAATTTGGTCAATCAAAGGGGGTAAAGGCTAAGGGGGGCTTCCTCATGGTGGAGTACCACAAATCGTTCAGCCCCCCTTAGCCTTTACCCCCTTTGATTGGAAATTAATTTTGCTCTGACCCCACTTATTGAGCCGCTCTCAGCCTTAGCCCTCACTGACTGGAAATTAATGTTGATCTGACCCCAATTATTGGCAAGGGTTTACCGAAGTTGGTAGGATGTGGGGCTAAAAATACCAAAGGAGACCCCTCATGACCTCACGTCGCCAAATTCTTCAAGGCGCTGCAGCCCTTGGCGTTGCCAGCCTTGCACCCGCCATTCACGCACAAGCCAAACCCGTGCGAATCGGCTACTCCATGGCCCGGACAGGCCCATGGACTGGTGGTGCACAAGTTAGCCAAGAGCCAAACTACCTCTTATGGGCAGAACAGGTCAATGCAGCAGGTGGTCTAGATGTAAAGGGAGTCAAACGCCCCATCGAACTCATCAGCTCCGACGACCGCAGCGACGTTGAAACCTGCGTTCGCACCTACGAAAAACTCATGGGCTCAGACAAGGTCGACTTGGTCTTGGCACCTTGGGGCAGCAACGCCAACTTTGCGGTGGCACCCTTGGCCAACCGTTTTGGCTATCCATTTTTAGCGCCCACCGCCCTCAGCAGAAAATTGATCGAGATGAAGTTGCCCTACTTCTTCTTGCTGCTGCAACAACCCCAGCCCATGACCAATGCTTTGGTTGACATGTTCAAGGCCAATGGCGTTAAAACCATCGCCTGTATTTATGTTGACGACCTGTTTGGTCTGGAAAACTACGCAGCATTGAAAGTTGCGCTCCAAGGCAGCGGCATTCAGATGATTGAAGAGAAAAGCTACCCAAGCGGCGTGAAAGATTTGTCGCCTGTGTTGCGTGCCATCAAAGATAAGAATCCAGACGCATTTGTAGGCTTTACTTACCCACCCGACACCATCTTGGCCAGCCGTCAGGCCAAAGAAGTGGGCTTCAACCCCAAGTTCTTCTACGCTTCTGTAGGCACCGCCTTCCAGCTGTACCGCAATGTCATGACCCCCGCCGGCGCAGAAGGCGTGATGGGCATGGGCTCTTGGAACGCCAAAACCAGCCCTGGCGCCAAGGCCTACTTTGATGCGCACGTCAAAAAGTTTCCTGGCAAAGAACCCGATCGCTGGGCCAGCGGCCACACATGGGCAGGCCTAGAAATCTTAACGGCTGGCGTTAAGCAAGTCGGCTTAGACCGCAAAGCTTTGCGCGACTTCATCGCCAACACCAATCACAAAACCATCATTGGCGATGTGAAGTTTTCTGGCAGCGAAAACATTGCCACACCCGGCACTGTAAGCCAATGGCAAAACGGTGAGTTTGAAGTTGTCTGGCCATCCAAACTCGCTACTGCCAAAATCAATCCAAACAAACCAGCTTGGAAATGACGCGTGTCTGCTACCGCTTGGATTGAGCTGATTTTCAGCGGGCTCATTACAGGCGGCATTTATGCGTTGGTTGCGCTAGGGCTGAATTTGCAATACGGCCTGATGCGCATTCTGAATATTGCGCATGGCGAATTCTTGATGCTGGGTGCCTACCTCACCTGGATGGTGCAAACCAGCTTCGGAATTTCGCCGCTCCTGATGATTCCCGTTTCTTTTGTGGTGCTCATGGGCCTGGGACTGGTCATTCATTGGCTGTGCTTTAGACGCCTCACGGCCACCTCACCCAACATCGACATCTTCGAGGCGCGAGGCTTGATGGTGGCTTTTGGCTTGATGTTTCTTATCCAAAACTTGGTCTCCTCCATTTGGGGCGGCGAGCTTCGGGGATATGACTACATGGCAGATCCGGTCGTCATGGGCGGTGCGCAATTTGCAGGCAACAAATTACTTGTGTTTGCCATGGCCTTGATTTTCAGTTTGGGCTTGATGGTTTTGCTGCGCAAAACTTTGCTGGGCAAAGGTGTGCGTGCACTCATGCAGTCTCAAGTGGGCGCGCAATTGGTAGGCATCAACACACGAACGTTGCACCCACTCATGTTTGGCATTGGCTTAGGACTTTCTGGTTTGGCCGGTTGCTTGTTGTCCATGGCCTACACCATCTCACCCGCCATGGGCGAGCCTTATACCGTCACAGCTTTGATTGTGATCACGCTTGGCGGCTTTGGCAGCATGGGCGGCGCGCTGGCAGGCGGCTTGTTGCTGGGTGTGGTCGAGGCCTTTGGCATGCACTTTACCAACCCCTCGCTCAAAGCACTTTTGTCCTACGTCGTTTTCATTGGCGTGCTGTTGTTTCGTCCTAAAGGCTTGTTTAGCAAATGAATTCCAACGCAAACCTTTGGCGAGATGTCCTGGTGCTCTTCGGACTCACCGGATGGGCTTTGGCTTTGCCAAGCTATGGCAGTGAATTTGCCCTCTCCATGGCACTCACCTGCTTGATGTATGTGGCTTTATCAACCAGCTGGGGCTTCTTTTGTGGCAGCTCGCGCTACTTGTCTTTGGCCACATCGGCCTTCTTTGGTTTGGGTGCTTACACCACCGCCATGAATTTAGACAGCATGGAATGGGCCAGTGCCATCGCCTTGGGCGCAGCCATTGCCGCAGCGGTGGCCGTGGTCATGGGACTGGCAGTTTTACATTTGCGCGGTACTTACTTTGCGGTGCTCACATTTGGCATGGCCGAACTCATTAGACACGCCATCAGCTATTACGAAAAATCTGTGCACGGCACCGTGGGCCGCGTACTCACCACGGTGCCCGAGATGAGCACCATTTATCACACCGTGTTGCTGTTGGCTGTGATCACTGTGGCACTTTCTATTTTTCTACGTCGCACGCGATTTGGCTTGGCCTTGCTAGGCATTGGCGGCGATGAGCAACGCGCGCAAACCTTGGGTGTGAACACTCGCTGGGTCAAGGTGGCAGGCTTTGCAT
>SXXD01000298.1 GCA_005789685.1 Burkholderiales bacterium | reverse complement strand
GTTAAAAAAGGGGGGATGCGCGAGGTCACAACGATTTCTGGGTTATGAAAGGTCATTTTGAGAATCTCCTGGTCACAAAAAAAACCGCCGCCATGGCGATGAATGGATTGAGGGTTTGCACGAGTGCTAATGGGTTCAAAAAGCAACTCAAATCACCTATCATCATACGATAATATCGTGAGCCCTGAATCAACCGTCAACCTCCATAGAAGAAAATTGCCATGACTCAAAGCCCCAAGAAAAAACCCGAAGAATTGCGCAGCCAACAGTGGTTTGGCCGACAAGACCGTGATGGCTTTGCCTACAGAAGCTGGGTCAAAGGAAAAGGCGTACCGCACGACCAATTCGATGGCCGACCTGTCATTGGCATTTGCAACACTTTCAGCGAACTCACACCCTGCAATTCACACTTTCGCACCTTGGCTGAGCAGGTCAAAATTGGCGTGTACGAAGCGGGTGGTTTTCCGCTCGAATTTCCCGTCATGTCTTTGGGTGAGACGCTGCTGCGTCCTACGGCCATGCTGTATCGCAACCTGGCCTCTATGGACGTGGAAGAAAGCATTCGCGGCAACCCCATCGACGGCGTGGTGCTTTTGATGGGCTGCGACAAAACCACACCCTCACTGCTCATGGGTGCCTCCAGTGTTGACTTGCCCACCATTGGCGTGTCGGGTGGCCCCATGTTGAATGGGAAATGGCGCGGCCAAGAATTGGGCTCGGGCACCGGCGTCTGGAGTATGAGTGAACAAGTGCGCGCCGGCACACTCAAGTTGCAAGACTTCTTTGAAGCCGAAAGCTGCATGCACCGCAGCCACGGCCACTGCATGACCATGGGCACTGCCAGCACCATGGCAAGCATGGTGGAAGCCTTGGGCATTGGTTTGCCTGGCAACGCGGCCTACCCTGCAGTTGATGGCCGACGCAATGTGTTGGCGCGTGAAGCGGGCCGACGCATCGTCGACATGGTTCACCAGGATGTGAAGATTTCTCAAATTCTGACGCGTGAGGCTTTTGAAAATGCCATCTGCACTTTGGCCGCTATTGGTGGCTCTACCAATGCCGTCATTCACTTGATTGCCATTGCTCGCCGATTGAACATCAACCTCACCATTGACGACTTCGAAAAATTGGGCAGCGACATGTCCAACATTTTGAATTTGCAACCTTCTGGCGATCACCTCATGGAAGACTTTTGTTACGCTGGCGGCCTGCCTGTCGTGATGAAAGAGATTCAAAAGTTTTTGCACAAAGACATCTTGACCGTGAGCGGCAAGAGCGTGGCCGAAAACGTGGCCAGCGCAGAAAACTACGATCCTCGCGTCATCAAAACCTTGGCAGCGCCCTTCAAAGAAAAAGCAGGCATTGCCATCTTGCGTGGCAACTTGGCACCGCGCGGTGCCGTCATCAAGCCCAGTGCGGCTACACCTGCACTCATGGTGCACACAGGCCGTGCGGTGGTGTTTGAAGACAGCAATGACTTTCACAAACGCATTGACGACGAGTCATTGGACGTTGATGAAAACTGCATCTTGGTGCTCAAAAACTGTGGTCCTAAAGGCTACCCCGGCATGGCCGAAGTGGGCAACATGCCACTTCCTCCCAAAGTCTTGCGCAAAGGCATTACCGACATGGTGCGCATCAGCGATGCTCGCATGAGTGGTACGGCCTATGGCACGGTGGTGCTACACACCACACCCGAAGCAGCCGACGGCGGCCCCTTGGCCGTGGTTCAAAATGGCGACATGATTGAACTCAATGTGCCCGAGCGCAGAATGCAGTTGCTGATCAGCGACGAAGAACTCAAAGCACGTTTGGCCAAATGGGTTCGCCCCGAGCCTCCCTTAAAGTCTGGTTACTGGAAACTGTATGTCGACACCGTGCTTCAAGCCGACGAAGGCTGCGACCTCGACTTCTTGGTGGGCAAGCGCGGCTCTTTTGTGCCCAAAGACAACCACTGATTTTCCCCATTTAAATTAGAAAGCATTCACCATGAAATTACTCATCACCGGTGGCGCAGGATTTCTAGGCGCACGCTTGGCCCGCGAAATTCTCAAGAAGGGCGAACTCAATGGCCACAAAGTCACAGAGTTGCACATTGCCGACTTGTTCCCTGCGCCAGCTGATTTGTTGGCAGACTCGCGTGTCAAAGGCCATGCTGGCCCCATGCTGGAGCAAGGCGCATTGTTTCAGAGCGGCTTTGATGGAGTGTTCCATCTGGCCTCTGCTGTGTCTGGCGAGTGCGAGCAAGACTTTGACCTGGGCATGCGCTCCAACTTAGACAGCACGCGCTTGCTTTTAGAAGGCTTGCGCAAAGCGGGCAATGTGCCGCGCATGGTGTTTGCCAGTTCAGTAGCTGTTTTTGGTCCCGACCCCAGCAACCCCATGCCCAACATTGTGGCCGACAACACCCTGCCCTCACCCCAAACGTCTTACGGCACCCACAAACTCATGCTGGAGTATTTGCTGGCCGACTTCACCCGCAAAGGCTACGTCGACGGCCGTGCTGCACGCTTGATGACAGTCACTGTGCGCCCAGGCAAGCCCAATGGCGCGGCATCCTCTTTTTTCAGCGGCATCATTCGAGAGCCTCTTTCAGGCCAAGAATCCATTTGCCCTGTGGACGAAAACGTATCGCACTCAGTGTCTTCGCCCAACAACACCATTAAGTGCTTGATTGCAGTGTTTGAAGCCAGCCGTGAAGCCATGCAAGGTCGCTTGGCTTTGAATTTGCCAGGCCTCAACGTCACGGTCAAAGAAATGCTGCAAGCGCTTGAAGAAGTGGCCGGCCCTGCTGTGCGTCAGCACGTGAAGTTCGTGCGCAACGAACACATTGCCGGCATTGTGGCCAACTGGGCCAAGGGCGGCAGCGCACAACGCGCGGCAGCCTTGGGCTTGAAACCAGATGCCTCGTTCAAAGACATCATTCAGCAATACATTGACGATTGCCAGCTTCCCTACTACCCCTCTCATGCCTTGGATGGATTGAAAAAATAAGCATGTCTCAAAAGCTTGTTGCAGTTGACTGGGGCACCTCGTCTTTGCGAGGTGCACTCATCAACAGCGATGGCGCAGTGCTAGAAAAGCGTGCCTTTCCTCAAGGCATCATGCAGGTTGCGCATGGCCAGTTTCAAAATGTTTTTGAACAACGCTTTGCAGATTGGATGACCGACGATACGCTGTGCCTTGTTTCAGGGATGGCGGGCAGCAGGCAAGGTTGGCGTGAAGCGCCCTACTGTCCCTGCCCTAGCGGCTTTGAAGACATTGCCCAACACCTGCAGTGGATCGAAAAAGACCGCATTGGCATTGTGCCGGGTTTGTCCACTTTCAATGACACCACGCCAGATGTCATGCGCGGCGAAGAAATACAAATTTTCGGCGCTTTGAGTACATTGAAAATTGAAACCGCTCAGTTTATTTTGCCAGGGACTCACAGCAAATGGGCACATGTCTTGGACGGCAAAATTTCCCAGTTCAAGACCTTCATGACTGGCGAGTTTTACGCTCTGCTCAGCCAGCACTCCATCTTGGCCAAAACCTGCCTGCCCGATGCACCTCTGAAAAAAGAAGTATTTCTGGAAGGCGTCATGCAAAGTCAAAAGCCAGGCGGTCTGCTGCACCATGCTTTTTCTGCCCGAAGCCTGGCCTTGTTTGAAAAGCTCAACCCTGCGCAATCCAGCAGCTACATTTCAGGTTTGTTAATTGGCGAAGAAATCCAATCCGCCAAAAGCAGCATGCAGTCAGACAGCACACCCTTGTTCATCTTGGGCAACAGCCAACTCACCCAGCGTTATGCCTTTGCCATGGACGCAATGCAGTTGTCAGCGCAAGCCGTAGCCGATGAAGTCACGTGGTCAGGTCTTTGGGCCTTGGCGCACCATTTGTATCCAGATCATTTCAAGTTAAGCTAGAGAACATGACGCCCCTTGTTGCCAAATTTCAAGCCCACATGGACAGGCTTCCATTGGTGGCTATCTTGCGCGGCTTGAAATCTGAAGAAGCATTGGCCGTTGGCCAAGCTATTGTCAATGCAGGCTTTCACATTCTAGAAGTACCCCTTAATTCTCCAGAACCACTTCGCAGCATTCAAATATTGTCTGCAGCTTTTCCCAATGCACTCGTGGGTGCCGGTACCGTCACCACTGCACAACAAGTGCGCGACATCAAAGCCGCGGGGGGCCAACTGATTATTTCACCCCACCTAGATGACAACGTGGTTTGCGAAGCTGTCAATTTAGGCATGGTTTCTTTGCCAGGTGTGGCCACGCCCTCTGAAGCATTTCGTGCCCTTGCACTGGGCGCCAATGGCCTGAAGTTATTTCCTGCAGAAATGATCAGCCCCGCAGTGGTCAAGTCAATGCGCGCTGTATTGCCCAAAGAGGTGAAGCTGCTGCCTGTCGGAGGTATTGGCGTTCACAACATGGCAGAATATCGACAGTGTGGCGCCTCGGGATTTGGCATTGGTTCGGCCTTGTTTGCGCCTGGCAAATCGGCTGAAGCGGTGGGCGAATCTGCAGCCGAATTTGTTCATGCGTGGCACAAGAGTTAAGCGTTAATATTTGTATTTTAAAATTTCACGCTCTTGACACTTGCATTCATCAGGTTTTTTTCAATCACTCACAATAGGCTTTATGAGACTTCTACACACAATGCTTCGCGTTGGCAACCTTCAACGCTCGATCGATTTTTATACCAAGGTGATGGGCATGACTTTGCTCAAAACCACAGAAAACACTGAATACAAATATTCATTGGCTTTTGTGGGCTACGGCAGCAACCCCGAGCATGCAGAACTCGAACTCACCTTCAACTGGGGCGTAGAGTCTTATGACATGGGCACCGCCTACGGTCATTTGGCCATTGCCGTGCCAGATGCTTATGCAGCCTGCGAAAAAATTCGCAATGCCGGCGGTAAAGTGACGCGTGAAGCAGGCCCGGTTAAAGGCGGCGCCACGGTCATCGCCTTTATCACCGACCCCGATGGTTACAAAGTGGAACTCATTCAGCGCGATTTCGCATAATTCAATCTGCGTACCTTGAAGACCCTGACCTTTCCTCATTCCGACAGGCCCGATCAATCACCCTGCGCCCCAAATCGTGAGGCCCTGCTGGCGAATTGGCCCCCATCTGAAGACCTTTGGATCTTTGGTTACGCCTCGCTCATCTGGCGACCCGAGTTTGAAATCTTGGAACAACACCCGACCAAAGTTCAAGGTTGGCATCGAGCTCTGAAAATGTGGAGTCGTTTGAATCGCGGCACACCCGAATGTCCGGGCCTGGTGTTTGCGTTGCTGTCGGGAGGCAGTTGCCAAGGCATGGTGTTTAGAACACCCGCAAGGCAAGTCAAGCAAACCATCGAGCAACTCTGGTTTCGAGAAATGCCCAACAGTGTTTACACCACCAAGTGGTTGCAATGCCCAACACCTCACGGGCCGGTCAATGCCCTGGCTTTCACCTTGCCTCGCAGCAGCCCCAGTTACACAGGCAACTTATCCCCTGCGCAATATCAACATATCTTTCAAAATGCCACAGGACGCTATGGCACTACCTTAGACTATGCGAAAGAAACCTTTCACAGCTTGAAACAACAAGGCATTCACGACAAGGCTCTCGAAGCTTTGCTGCAATATGCCCAGGACTGAAAATGAACATCGCTGATTTACGCAAAAGTTATGAAAAAGCCGAGCTGAGTGAAGCCGCTTCAGCCTCCGACCCGCTCAAACAATTTGAACGCTGGTTGAACGAAGCAATTCAATCAGAAGTGCCCGAACCCAATGCCATGACCGTGGCCACTGTGGCCAGCAACATGCGTCCCAGCACACGGGTGGTGCTGATCAAAGGCTACGACGAGCGCGGCATTGTTTGGTACACCAACTACGACAGCCGCAAAGGTCAAGAGTTGGCAGGCAATCCGTTTGCAGCTTTGCAATTTCACTGGGTTGAACTCGAACGTGTGGTGCGCATTGAAGGCCGCATGGAAAAAATCAGCGACGCAGAAAGCGATGCTTACTTTCACAGCCGCCCCCTGGATTCGCGCATTGGCGCATGGGCCTCTCCGCAAAGCCAAGTCATTGATGGCAGAACCGTGTTGGTGACCAACGCTGCCAAGTACGCAGCCCAATTCATGTTAAATCCCCCACGCCCACCACACTGGGGCGGGTACCGTTTGGTTCCAGACGAATGGCAGTTTTGGCAAGGCCGCAAAAGTCGCCTTCACGATCGATTGCGTTATCGATTCAATGAAGGCGATTGGGTTCGCGAACGCTTGGCGCCTTAAAAAGAAGCCAGCACCCCCAATTTCAAACTGCGCCCAGGCAACGGCGACTTGCCGGGTGCTGTTGAAGTCAGAATAGACGTTGCGCTGTAAGCCCACTGGTTGCTCAGGTTGTCAACTTTGCCAAACCAGTTCAAGGTCGCAGTGGGCAGTTTCTGTTTGTAACTCACAAAGCCATGCCACAAGGAATACGCCTCTGTGGCCAGACTGCCTGCTGGCACACGGCTTTGCGCAGCATGCCAATCAAATCCCAAGCGAGCACTCCAAGGACCCGTTGCGTGAGTCAGGCCGGCTCCAAAGCGGACTGGAGAAATGCGCGGCAAGGGTTCATCGGCGCTCAGGTTGTGCGCTCGTACGGCATCGGCTTTGACCGCCAAATCCAGCGTGCTGGCGGCTTGCAGCAGGCGCCATTGTGCTGAGGCCTCAAAGCCAGAAAACTTGGCACGCACGCCTTTGTAAACCTGAACAGGCAAATCTTCTTCAATCTCTGAAGTCCCTAACAGACCAATGAAGTTTGAAAACTTGCTTTGAAAGGCAGTGATCTTGAACTGGTGCGGCCCCTGTTGCCAGTCTGCAGACACGTCCATGCTGTTGGCTTTTTCAAGGCCTAGATTTGAATCGCCGCGCTCCCATGCTGCAGTTGCAATGTGGGGACCATTGGCGAAAAGTTCATAGTCTTTGGGCGCGCGCTCAACACGTGACGCGTTGGCACTCAAGCGCCATTGCGGCATGATTTGCCAAGAGGCAGAAGTGGCAAAACTTTGCGGCGAAAATTTGCGCGTGCCCAACTCAAATCGTTCCACATTCGGGTCTGGATTGCCAAGCGATTCAACCGACACATTTTCTCGCCGAACACCCGCATTGAAACGCGTTGGCCCAACAGCGTATTCTTCAATCAAGAACAATGCCTGCGTGCGTGTATTGCTAAACGGTGCAAAGGCCTCGGCACCATCGGCAGAAAATTTGCCTTGCTCTGATTGCCAACCCCAAACACCTTCCCAAACGCCAGGCCCTGTGCGCCAAGGTTTGTGCCGCAATTGAAGCCTAGCATCGCGGCCTTTGTTGGCAAACAAGGTGCCCACCTCTGCACCTTCAAATTCGGTGTGTTTGTAGTCTGTCTGACTGGCTTGAAAATTCAAACTTTGAACCAGCCTTGTATCGGGTCGCCATTCACCTTCCAGCGAGGCGCGTTTGGACCGCATGCCGATGGTCACTTCATCTTCGGCCACGGTGCCGTAGTTGCTTTGATAACTGTTAACGGACATACCCACATAGCCACGGTCTAAAAACAGACTGGCTCCTAGTGCGCCGCCTTTTGCGGTACTGGCAGAGTTGCAAATGCGCGAGGCAAGCTCAGCAGATCCAGGTTTGCTGCATGGTAAATTTTGCGGCACTTTGACATCGCTTGTGCGGCGATCAAAGACATCTGCGTGCAATACCCAAGCACCCTCACCAACTTCTAACATGGCACCGTTGGAGCGTTCGCGATTGCCAGAGCTAAATTGCGATTGCGCTTTGCCCACAATACCTTGCATCTTTTGCCGTGGAATTCGGTTGTCAATGACATTGACCACACCACCCATGGCGCTGCCGCCATATTGCAAAGCAGACGGTCCGCGCAATACCTCAATGCGCTCTGTGGTCAACACATCCATCGGAACTGCATGATCGTAACTGAGAGAGGACACATCCATGCTGGCACCGCTGTTGCTCAGAACACGAATGCGGTCGCCATCCAGTCCGCGAATGATGGGGCGACTTGCGTTCGGTCCGAAATAAGTACTGCTGACACCTGGCAACTGGTTCAGTGTTTCACCCAAGGTGCTTTGGCCTTGTTGAAGCAGCGACAGGCCAGACAAACTGCTTACTACTGATGGCGTCTGTGTTTTGGACAAGGGGTTGCCAGTGATGACAATTTCTTGAACAGCTTGCGCTACGGCGTTAGGCAGAAACAGGCCAGACATGATGGACACCATGGCGCTTGCTGCGATTGAAAAAACAGAAGTGCAAGGCGCGCGCGAGCTACCCTGCCGGGAAGAAATTTGTGACATAAAAACCTTTGAAAATGAAAAATCACTCAAACCAAAGTTTGAGAAACTCTAAACATGCATCAAAGGAAGACAGGCGGCGCGCGCGCAGAGAAGGCAAGCAGCAGTTGTGTGAAGCATGGCTTGCACTCAACAGAAGAATAAAAGGGCTGAGTCTGAGCAACGACAAGCGTTGTGCAGGCTGATTGAAGACCGTCGCCTGATGCCAAATGATCCAGCGCAAGGCAGACCAAAGAGCCTTCTTCGTGGTCGCAGAGCACGTCATTTTCAACAACATGGTGCGAGGCCTGTCCGTGAATGGTTTTGTGAATTTGCCCCAAAGCGGGTGCGAGCATCACGGCACTGATTAACAGTGCTTGCAAAAACCTTCGCAAATTGTCGTGAATTTTCACGCCGACTTCATCCATTCAGAAAACGTTTTTTTGAACTTCCAAACTTTGGGGGCTGCCACAGCCAAGCAATAGCCTTGGGTGGGATTGCGCTCAAAGAAATCTTGGTGATAGTCCTCAGCAGCTGAGTAGTTGTCTAAATGAAGAACTTCGGTGACAAGGGGCGATTCAAAGACGTGCTCAGCCTCGATCTCGGCCATGATGGACTTGGCCACCTCCGCCTGCTCTGGCTTGGTAAAGTAAATGCCACTTCGGTATTGGGTGCCGCGGTCATTGCCCTGGCGATTCAAAGTGGTGGGGTCGTGGATGACAAAGAAAATTTCTAACAAGACCCGCGTACTGATAATTTGCGGGTCGTATACCAACCTGACCACCTCGTTGTGACCCGTCTGGCCCGAGCAGACTTGCTCATAGCTAGGGTTGCGAGCATGGCCATTGCAATAGCCCGATTCAACATCCAAGACACCTTTGACTTGGACAAAGACGGCTTCAGTACACCAGAAGCAGCCGCCTCCTAGGACCAAAGTTTCAGCGTGAGAAGGTATTTGCATATCGCTATTTTGACCCAGAATTGCATCCTCTCGGTTAAAAACCCCTTCAAACGCAGGCAGTTGCAATCGGTTACTAGGGATTCTCTATGGAACATCTCCATGGAACATTTCTCATCGCGATAAAATAAGACATTTAATACGTTTAACGGATTTAAACCATGAAGCCTTCCTTTCAGTGGCAAGACCCCTTTCTGCTTAACGCACAGCTGAGCGACGACGAAAGGGCCATCGTCGATGCAGCCCATGATTTCTGCCAAGAAAAATTACAGACCCGCGTCTTGATGGCAGCACGCCATGAAAAGTTCGACCGTGAAATCATGAACGAATTCGGCAGCATGGGCTTCTTAGGCTCCACCATCGATGGCTACGGCTGTGCTGGTTTGAACTACGTCAGCTATGGCTTGGTAGCGCGCGAAGTAGAACGCGTTGACAGCGGCTACCGAAGTGCCATGAGCGTACAAAGCTCCTTGGTCATGTTCCCCATCCACGAATTCGGCTCTGAGGCACAACGTCAAAAATACCTGCCCAAATTGGCCACCGGCGAATGGGTCGGTTGTTTCGGACTCACAGAGCCCAACCATGGCTCTGACCCTGCAAGCATGATCACACGCGCCAAACCCGTGGATGGTGGCTTCATCATGAAGGGCGCCAAAATGTGGATTACCAACGCCCCGATTGCCGATGTGTTTGTGGTCTGGGCCAAACTTGAAAGTGAAGGCGATGGCCAATCAGCCATTCGTGGTTTCATTTTGGAAAAAGGCATGAAGGGCCTGACGGCGCCCAAAATTGAAGGCAAGATGAGCTTGCGCGCTAGCATCACGGGCGAGATTGTCATGGACGATGTCTTTGTTCCTGCAGAAAATATGTTGCCTAATGTGTCTGGCTTGAAGGGCCCCTTCGGCTGCTTGAACAAAGCCCGTTATGGCATTGCTTGGGGTGCTTTGGGAGCCGCCGAAGACTGCTGGCACCGCGCTCGCCAATACACGCTTGATCGGGTCCAATTTGGCCGCCCCTTGGCGCAAAACCAATTGATTCAGAAAAAATTGGCCGATATGCAAACCGAAATCGCTTTGGGTTTGCAAGGCTGCTTGCGCGTTGGACGCCTCATGGACGAAGGACAAGCTGTGCCTGAAATGATCAGCCTGATCAAACGCAACAGTTGCGGTAAGGCCTTAGATGTCGCCCGCATGTCACGCGATATGCATGGCGGCAATGGCATTCACGATGAATACCATGTCATTCGCCACATGATCAATTTGGAAACTGTGAACACCTATGAAGGCACACACGATGTGCATGCGCTCATTCTCGGTCGCGCTCAGACTGGCTTGCAGGCTTTTTATTGAACTTTGATACATCGCAAGCTCAATTCAAAAGACCGCTCTGGCGGTCTTTTTTTTCACTGAAATCTACTTGGCACCTTGACTCCCCCATCCCTGCGGCTTACATTACTAACCAACGAGTCATTAAACGTGTCTGAATCCCTCCTCACCCCCAAAAGAGAACGTCGCAAACAGCAACGCCCAGGCGAGTTGCTGGAAGCTGCGCTTGATTTGTTTGTTGAAAAAGGCTTCGCTGCAACCAAATCAGAGGAAGTCGCATCCAAAGCGGGCGTCTCCAAGGGAACCCTGTTCTTGTACTTCCCCAGCAAAGAAGAATTGTTCAAAGCGGTGGTTCGAGAAAATGTGGTGAAAACGGTCATAGAGGGCGCATTGGAAGTGGCCAACTTCAAAGGCAGTAGCGCCGAACTTCTGAAAACATTGATGCTGGAGTGGTGGCGCAGATATGGCTCTACCAAGGCCTCTGGCATTACCAAGTTGATCATCAGTGAAGGCAATCACTTTCCAGATTTAGCAGCTTTCTACCAGGAAGAAGTCATTGACCCCGCTACGCGAATGCTCAAGGACATTCTTGAGCGAGGACGGGCATCGGGCGAGTTTCTCAACTTCAACACAGAACACACCACCATGGTGGTCATTGCACCCATGTTGTTTCTCATCATGTCCAAACACGCCAATGCCATTTGCATTTCTGGTTCTCAAGAAACCAACCCTGAAAATTTCATAGCGCAGCATGCTGACCTGCTTGTGCGTGGACTTTCCAATTCAAACTAATTATGTTGATCTCAAAAAAATTCATCTGGGGTATCGCCTTCGTGGCGCTAGCAGGCCTCCTTACTTTAGGCTTCCAAAAGGGCTGGATTGGTAAGCGAGCCACACAAAGCAGCGCCTTGAAAACCAATGGTCCTGTGAGCATTGACTTGTCAGATGGCGACATTGCCATTGCTCAGAAAATGACCATGACCCAAGGCTTGCCGATTTCAGGCACGCTCAAGGCCGTTCGCAGCGCCATGGTCAAAGCCCGCGTAGCCGGTGAACTCGTAATGCTGGAAGTTCGCGAAGGCGATGCCGTGAAAATAGGGCAAATTGTGGCCAGAGTCGACAACACCGAATACCTAGCCCGACAAAATCAAAATAAACAACAAGCAGAAGCTGCACGCGCACAAGTTGAAGTGGCTCAAAGACAATTTGACAACAACAACGCGCTGGTCAATCAAGGCTTTATTTCTAAAACTGCGCTCGATACTTCTATCTCCAACCTCAACGGTGCCAAGGCAAGCTATCAAGCGGCCCTGTCAACTTTGGATGTGGCGACCAAGGCATTGGATGACAGCGTTTTAAAAGCACCCCTGAATGGCTTTGTCAGCCAACGCTTTGCGCAACCTGGCGAACGCGTGGCACCTGAAGCCCGCATCATTGAAATCGTTGACCTGTCGCAACTTGAACTTGAAGCAACCCTGACTTCTGCACAAGCCATGAACGTCAAACTTGGACAGATTGCCAAACTGAATGTTGAGGGTACCCACGAAGAAGTCTCAGCCAAAGTTTTGAGAATCAACCCGAGCACACAAACAGGCAGTCGCAGTGTTTTAATTTATTTAGGATTGCAGTCTCACCCCATTTTGCGACAGGGCGTATTTGTTCAAGGAAGTTTAGGGACACAAAAAGTTCAAGCCATTGTCGTTCCGCTAGAAAGTGTGCGATCGGACAAAACCAAGCCCTATGTACAAGCCATTCGCGATGACAAAGTGATGCACATCCAAGTTGAACTTGGTGCCAAAGGTGAGGCCAATGGCCAAGCTGTGATGGCCTTGAAAGAAATCGAAGAAGGTGCTCTGTTGCTGGCACCCAGCGCAGGCGCGGTCAGAGATGGCACCTTGGTAACCCGGGCACCTAAAGCCCCGACAGCCACAACCGGCGCCAAGCCATAAGCACAGCCTATGTGGTTTACCAAAGTCAGCATCCAAAATCCGGTCTTTGCGACCATGATCATGCTCGTATTCGTGGTCATGGGTTTATTTTCCTTTCAGCGCTTGAAAGTCGATCAATTCCCGAACATTGATTTTCCTGTGGTCGTGGTTCTGACCGAGTACCCAGGTGCATCACCTGAAATTGTTGAGAGTGAAGTTTCTAAAAAAATTGAAGAAGGTGTGAATTCAATTGCCGGTATCAGTGCCCTGACCTCGCGCAGTTATGAAAACCAATCTGTGGTGGTCATCGAGTTTCAGCTGAATATGGATGGCCGAAAAGCCGCCGATGACGTGCGCGAAAAAGTAGCCAGTATGCGCGCAACTTTGCGCGATGAGGTCAAAGAGCCGCGCATCATTCGCTTCGACCCTACCAGCAAAGCCATATGGTCTTTAGCGGTTTTTCCTGAAGCTCAAAATGACAGCAAGCTGACCAGCCTGGTTGAACTGACCAACTACGCTGAACAAACCATTAAGAAACGTTTAGAAAACGTTCGCGGCGTGGGTGCGGTCAATGTGTTGGGCGGTAGCCGAAGAGAAATTAACATTTACCTGCGGCCAGATGCCATGGAGGCCTTGGGCGTCTCGGCAGATCAAATTGCCGCCGCGGTTCGAAATGAAAATCAAGATTTACCTGTAGGGGCCTTGAGATCCTTTACGCAAGAGCGTGTGATTCAGGTTCAATCTCGCGTCAAACGCCCCGAAGATTTTGCAAACATCATTGTGGCGCGCAAAGGCACTACGCCCATCCGATTGTCACAAGTCGCCACTGTGAATGACGGTGCGCAAGAAATTACAAACATGGCACTGTACAACGGCGAAAGAACCTTGGTGCTTACGGTTCAAAAGGCTCAAGACGCCAACACCATCGAAGTGGTTGACGGGCTCATGGCCACCCTGAAAGAGCTGCGCAAACAAATTCCTGCTGGCATGCGTCTTGAACCTGTGTCGGATGGCTCGCGTCAAATTCGAGTCGCTGTTGACAATGTTCGGCGAACCCTCATTGAGGGCGCACTACTGACCATTCTCATTGTGTTTTTATTCTTGAACTCGTGGCGCTCAACGGTCATCACGGGCTTAACGCTGCCTATCTCATTGATCGGTACATTTTGGTTCATGAGCATGTTTGGTTTTACCATCAACATGATCACGCTCATGGCCTTGTCCTTGTGTGTGGGCTTGCTGATTGACGACGCCATTGTGGTTCGCGAGAACATCGTGCGACATGTGCAAATGGGGAAAAATGCCTATGACGCAGCCATGATCGGAACGCAAGAAATTGGCCTTGCTGTTCTGGCAACCACCTTGTCCATCGTTGCTGTCTTCCTGCCCATTGGTTTTATGGAGGGCATCATTGGCAAGTTCTTCCACGAGTTTGGCATCACCATTGTGGCTGCCGTACTCATCTCCATGTTTGTCAGTTTCACATTGGATCCCATGCTGTCCAGTGTCTGGCATGACCCTAGCATTCATCCGCAAGGCCAAACTCAAAAGCCGGCCAGCTTTTATGACAAAACGGTAGGCCGTGTCACGCATTGGTTTGAAGTTCAAACCGATCGCATGGCTGGCAAGTACCAAGGCATGTTGGCTTGGGCCTTGAACCACAAGCTCACCACCCTGTTGACTGCATTGCTGATCTTCATTGCGAGTGTTTTCATGGTGCCGCTTTTGGGCACTGAATTTGTGCCTAAGGGCGATTACTCAGAAGCCACACTGGCCTTTCAGACGCCAGTGGGGACTTCCCTTGAAAGCACGGCCCTCAAAGCCAAACAAGTTGAAAAAATTGTGCGTGAATTTCCAGAGGTTGAATACACCCTCACGGGCATGAACACGCCCAATGCACAAGGCAAAAACAGCGCCAGTATTTACATTCGTTTGGTTGATCGAAAATTGCGCAATCGCAGCGTGGAGGACATAGGGGCTCTGCTGCGAGAACGGCTTAGCAAAGTTGCCGGCATTACGGTTACCCATGTCGGCACCCTAGATTCTGTGGCTGGTAGCAAGCAAATTGAATTTTCACTTCAAGGTGCTGATCAACGCGAGCTAGAACGACTGACCTTGCAGATCATGGAAAAAATTCGCAGCATCCCTGGTCTGGTCGATTTGGATTCCAGTGTGAAACCCAACAAGCCTTCGATTTCGATCAACGTGTTTCGAGAATCGGCCTCCGATATCGGCTTAAGTACGGCGCCTATTGCAGGTGCGCTGCGCACCTTGGTGGCGGGGCAAATTGTGGGCAATTGGCGCGCGCCTGACGATCAGACCTACGATGTCAATGTGCGCCTTGCGCCAGAGTTTAGAAATAGCCCACAAGACTTAGAGCGGCTGCCGTTTAGCTTGCCAGCCCCCGAGGGCACGTCGCGCACCGTTCGCCTAGGACAAATTGCACAAGTGCAAGAAACCACGGGCTCCAACCAAATCAACCGCCGCGATTTGATGAGAGAAGTGTCGATCAATGCCAATGCGTCAAGAAGATCGGCGGGCGAAATTTCGAACGACATTCGGAAAGTTTTAGATGCAGTGGCTTGGCCGCCTGGTTACCGCTATCAATTTGGCGGCACCACCAAGAGCATGAATGAGTCATTTCAATATGCCATCACAGCCCTCATCATGGCCGTGATTTTCATTTACATGATTTTGGCCAGTCAGTTCAAGAGTTTTTTACAGCCTCTTGCCCTCATGACTGCCCTGCCGCTCACTTTGATTGGCGTCGTCTTGGCGCTCATGGCCTTTAAATCTGCGCTCTCCATGTTCTCGGTCATTGGCGTCGTCATGCTGATGGGCTTGGTCACCAAAAATGCCATTTTGCTGGTCGACTTTGCCATCAGAGCCCGTGAAGGCAGCGTTTCTGACACGGGGCAACCTGTCGCGGGCTTAACGCGGCACGAGGCGCTGCTCATGGCGGCCAAAGTCCGACTACGCCCGATTTTGATGACCACTTTGGCCATGATTTTTGGCATGATCCCGCTGGCATTTGCCATCACAGAAGGCTCTGAACAACGATCACCCATGGGCCAAGCCGTGATCGGAGGCGTCATTACCTCCTCTTTGCTCACCCTTGTGGTCGTCCCAGTGGTTTATTGCTACATGGACGATTTGAGTGAGTTTTTGAAAACGCTTTGGTCTGGCAAGGAAAAATCAAATTCCGAGGTGCCCTTAGAAGCTAAAATGTGATGAGCTAGAATTAGATACCCCCTGGAGTAGCCATGAACAATGACATTGCCCGTTTCAACATGATTGAACAACAAATTCGTCCCTGGGAAGTCTTGGATGGGCAGGTGCTTGCATTGCTTTTAGAGGTGAAGCGCGAGAACTTTGCACCCATGGCCCACAAAGCTTTGGCTTTTGTCGATATGGAAATTCCTTTAGGCAAAGACGCTGATTCTGATCAAGTCATGTTGGCTCCACGCGTAGAAGCGCGTTTTTTACAAAATGCCGCTGTCAAGCGTACCGATAAAGTGCTGGAAATTGGCACTGGCTCTGGCTACATGGCGGCATTGTTGGCGCATCAAGCAGCCAGCGTCTTAAGTTTTGAATTAGACCCTGCATTGGCCCAACAAGCCCGCGCCAACTTGCAAACTGCTGGCATTCACAATGCAGAAGTTCGCCAAGCCGATGGCAGTCAAGGCGCCCCAATCGATGGCCCCTTCGATGTCATCATGCTCAGCGGATCGGTGGCAGAGGTTCCCCAAGTGTTGCTCAATCAACTGAGCATTGGCGGTCGTTTGCTGGCGGTGGTTGGCGAAGATCCCATGATGCGCGCCAGCGTCATCACTCGCACAGCCGAACAGCAATGGCAAACTTCAGAGCCATGGGACACCATAGCCCCTCGGCTCAAAGGCTTTCCTGAACACAACCGTTTTGCCTTTTAATCAAGCTCAACCACAGACAACACAGCCTCTTTTATGCAACAAGTTAGCCCCGCCCAATTTAGCGAATGGATATCTCAGGCCACTGCTCAAGGCCTGCCCTTGATTTTAGATGTGCGCGAAACATGGGAATGCCAACTGGCAAGCATTGCACCCGCTGGCTGCGAAGTTCAAATCATGCCCATGCAGACGGTTCCAGACCGCCTACAAGACCTCGATAAGCAAAGACCCATTGCATGCCTTTGCCACCATGGCGGCAGAAGCATGCAGGTTGCAGCATTTTTAGAACACCATGGCTTTGAAAATATCACCAACATCAGTGGCGGCATCAACGCTTGGTCCAGCCAAGTCGATGCCAGCATTCCTGTTTATTGAATTGACTCCTTTTCTTATTGGTTTATCCCACGAAAGATTTTTATGAATTTGCGCTTTCTCCCAATCACTTTGGCCATTTCAGCCGCATTCGCTGGCTCAGCGCAAGCACAGAACTTGATGTCCTTGTTCGAAACAGCACGTGGCTTTGATGCCACCTACAAGGCGGCTCAATACCAATACACCGCCAACTTGTCAAAGGGTGAACAAGCCAAAGCTGTATTACTACCCACCGTTGGCTTGTCTGCCAACGTCAACAGGACCGAGGTCGACTTGCTCGCCGCTTCGCAAACCGTCAAATCTCAAAGCATGGCCGCCACCATCAATGCATCCCAGCCTCTGTATCGTCCTGCCAACTCTGCCACCTATGAACAGGGCATGCGCCAATTGGCGTTAGCAAGTATTCAGCTCAAGGCTGCAGAGCAAGACCTCATGGTTCGTTTGAGCCAAGCCTACTTTGATGTCCTCATTTCCCGTGAAAGCTTGGACTTTGTGAAAGCCCAAAAATTGGCCGTTGCCGAACAATTGGCTGCCGCCAAACGCAACTTTGAAGTCGGCACTTCAACCATCACAGACAGCCGCGAAGCGCAGGCTCGCTATGACTTAGTATTGGCACAAGAGATTGCAGCTGACAACGATTTGCGCATCAAACGCATGGCTTTGAATCAGTTGGTCGGGCTGAACAACATCGAACCCAAATCTTTGTCGCGCATGGCCAAGCTTTCTGCGCCAGAATCATCCTCAATTGACCAATGGGTGAAGCAGTCTTCAGAATTCAACCCGGCTGTTCTTCAAAGCCGCGCAAGCTTGGACATTGCCAAACTTGAAATCAAGAAAGCAGAGGCAGGCAACAAACCCACGCTCGACTTGGTTGCTGGCTTCACACCCACACGCTATAAAAACGGCAAGGGCCTGAATACATCCCAAGTGGACACTAACTCAAACAGCATCAGCTTGGCCTTCAACATGCCCTTGTTCTCTGGTTATGCAACTCAAAACCGCATCAAGGAAACCGTTGCACTGGAAGACAAAGCCCGCTCAGACTTGGATGCCGCTGAACGCAACGTGGCGCAAGCAACACGCACCGCCTTCTTTGGCTTGCAATCTGGCATTGGTCAAGTTAATGCACTGCAAGCCGCCGAGGCCTCTAGCCAAAGCGCTTTAGACGCCAACAAGTTGGGGTATCAAGTGGGTGTGCGCATCAACATCGATGTACTCAACAGCCAGAGCCAACTATTCCAGACCAAACGTGATTTGGCCAAAGCCCGTTACGATGTTTTACTCGGTCAACTTAAACTCCGACAAGCGGCCGGCACGCTAACCGAAACCGATCTGGCTTCGATTAACGCACTTTTAAATCCTTGAGAAATGATTGAATTCAATCTCTGATTGAATTCAGCAACTCTTGCACTGCCAGCATAGTGCGTTCAGTAGCACCGCCGTGCTGCTGTGAAAATTGTGCTGCTTGATGCGCGCACTTTTGTTGCACTTGCTTGCTCAGCACGGTCTCTACAGCCAAACGCACAGCTTCTGCCATGTTGGGCGCACGCTGTGCCGCACCCGAGTTTTGTGCCGCTTCAGAAGCCTCTGAAAAATTGAAGGTGTGCGGCCCCATCACAATGGGGCAAGCACAGGCCGCCGCTTCAATTAAATTTTGACCACCCAGTTTTTCAAAGCTGCCGCCCAGCAAGGCCACATCGGACATGCTGTAATAAAGTGTCATTTCACCAAGACTGTCACCCAACAGAACCGTTGGTATTGGGTGTGTGGTTTCTGCACTTGAATCTGAGCCTA
This sequence comes from Burkholderiales bacterium, assembly GCA_005789685.1. Lineage (GTDB taxonomy): Bacteria > Pseudomonadota > Gammaproteobacteria > Burkholderiales > Burkholderiaceae_C > Limnohabitans_A. Next base: position 273 of record SXXD01000298.1, on the reverse strand, counting down.
AGCTAGGGCCTTCTTGACCCCAAGTTGAACGTCTTGAAACTCGCAAGCCGCCAGACTGCAGCAAACTTTCAACCTCATTCACACGCTGCGGATGCCTTGGCACGATGAGCCAATTGACTCGGACATCAGGCAGTTGCGCGATGAATGTCTGCCAAGCTTCCAGCCATGAACTTTCTTCACCTTCGCGCGAACTGGCCAACATGACAAGGGGTGCAGTCAGTTGATGGCGCCAAGATTGGCCCAAAGCAAGTTGGACCGCATCGGGCTTAGCAT
>SXXD01000297.1 GCA_005789685.1 Burkholderiales bacterium | reverse complement strand
GGTGTGAAGCAAGACATGAGCTTTATTACCACCCAAATTGGCATGTTCAGTTATTCAGGCCTAAACAAAGACCAAATGGTGCGTTTACGCTCTGAATTTGGCGTCTATGGCACCGACACAGGCCGCATGTGCGTGGCCGCCCTGAACAGCAAAAATATTGATTATGTTTGCCAGGCCATTGCCAAAGTTGTCTAAATTTAAGGACACGTTATATGGAGTTGGTGTCACTTATGTGAATTAAATTAGGTGCGCGACTCCACTTTGCTGGCACCACAACTGCTATATTGCTGCAGTGCAATAAATTAAAGGGTTTCAAGCCATGCTTTACCAAATCTACGAAACTCAACGCTCTGTCATGGAGCCTTTTGCAGACTTGGCCCATACCGCCGCCAAGATGTACAGCAATCCGCTGAATCCCTTTGGCCAATCGCAATTGGCTCACCGCGTGTCGGCAGGCTATGAACTGATGCACCGCTTGGGCAAAGACTATGTCAAGCCCGAGTTTGGCATTCACACTGTGCAAGTTGGCAAAGTCGATATAGCCATTCATGAGCGCATTGAAATTGACAAACCATTCTGCGAGCTGCGCAGATTTAAACGCTTCACCGACGATGCTGCCACTTTGACCGGGCTGAAGGGTCAACCCACTGTGCTGATTGTGGCGCCTTTGTCAGGCCACTACGCCACCCTGCTGCGCGACACCGTGAAGACCATGCTGAAAGATCACAAGGTTTACATCACTGACTGGAAAAACGCTCGCCTGGTGCCTTTGACAGACGGCGAGTTTCACCTCGACGACTATGTGAACTATGTTCAAGAGTTCATTCGGCATTTGCAAGGCAAATACGGCAACTGCCATGTGATCAGCGTCTGCCAGCCCACGGTACCCGTGTTGGCTGCTGTGTCACTCATGGCATCGCGCGGCGAAACCACACCCTTGACCATGACCATGATGGGTGGCCCTATCGATGCGCGCAAGTCGCCCACCTCTGTGAATAATTTGGCTACCAACAAGAGTTTCGAATGGTTCGAAAACAATGTGATTTACAAAGTGCCCGGTAACTTTCCAGGCGCCGGACGTCGTGTCTACCCTGGTTTCTTGCAGCACACCGGCTTCGTGGCCATGAACCCTGATCGCCATGCCACAAGCCATTACGATTACTTCAAAGACCTGATCAAGGGCGACGACGCCAGCACAGAAGCGCACCGCAAGTTCTATGACGAGTACAACGCTGTGCTCGACATGGATGCCGATTACTATTTGGAAACCATCAAGACAGTTTTCCAAGACTACAGTTTGGTGCACGGTACTTGGAACGTTAAAAACATCCAAGGCAAAAACGAATTGGTTCGCCCACAAGACATCAACTCCACCGCCATGCTGACGGTTGAGGGAGAGTTGGACGACATTTCCGGTTCGGGTCAAACTGCAGCCGCACATGGTTTGTGCAGCAACATCAAACCCGCCAATCGACAGCATTTAGAAGTGCCTGGTGCAGGTCACTACGGTATTTTCAGTGGCCGTCGTTGGCGCGAAACGGTTTACCCCGCAGTGGTTAAATTCATTTTGGCGCACAACGATTTCGGTACCAAGAAAAAAGCGGCTGCCAAATCAGCCGCAAAGCCCACAGCCAAACACGCGGTGAAAGCCGTTGCCAAAAAAGCACCTGCACGTAAAAAGTGATCGCACTGGCTGACCGCATCAACGATGTGCTGCCTCAAACGCAGTGCACTCGTTGCGGTTTTCCCGATTGCAAGGCCTACGCGCAGGCCATTGCGCTAGACAACGCCCCCATCAATCAATGCCCTCCTGGGGGCCTTGTGGGCATTGACGTTTTGTCCAAAATCACTGGACGTCCAGCACTGCCCCTCAATCCAGACAATGGCACCGAAGGGCCCATGACGGTGGCCGTCATTGACGAGGCGTGGTGCATTGGCTGCACGCTGTGTCTCAAGGTCTGCCCCACCGATGCCATCTTAGGCAGCAACAAGGTCATGCATACAGTTATTGAAGCTGCATGCACTGGTTGTGATTTGTGTTTACCTGTTTGCCCTGTCGATTGCATTGAGATGGTCCCCATCTCAGACGAGCGCACTGGTTGGTCGGCTTGGTCTCCTGAGTTGGCACAACAAGCTCGCAAGCGCTATGAAGCCAGACAACTGCGCTTGATTCATGAGCCAGCCCAAGAGGACAAGGAGGTGCCTAGTAAACAAGCGATGATTGCAGCAGCCCTGGCCAAAGCCAAAGCACGGCAGAAGTCTTGAATATCTTTAGGCGTATTGCGCAGCCAAGGCGCTAAACGCTTTGACCACCTCTTCAGGTGCTTGCACAAGTTCAATCAACACACCTTCTCCGCCAATGGGCAGTTCTTCGCTGCCCTTGGGGTGAATGAAGCAAATGTCAAAGCCTGCAGCGCCCTTGCGAATGCCGCCCGGTGCAAATCGAACGCCTTGCAGGCTCAGCCACTCAACAGCCACTGGTAAATTGTCAATCCACAAACCCACGTGGTTCAAGGGCGTGTTGTGAACTGCCGGTTTCTTGTCTAGGTCCAAGGGCTGCATCAAATCCACTTCTACCTTGAACGGGCCCACGCCTATGGCGCAAATATCTTCGTCAACATTCTCACGGTCGCTTTTGTAAGTGCCTGTCAAATCTAAGCCAAGCATGTCGATCCAGAGTGTTTGCAGTTTGCGCTTATCAAGGCCACCAATGGCGATTTGCTGAATGCCCAATACTTTAAAGGGGCGAGTGATAAGGCTCATGCTTCAAACTCCACAATCACTTGGTCTACTGTGAGTGACTCTCCTTGAGATGCCATGATTTTTTTCACAACACCATCGTGCGCGGCAAACAAAATATTTTCCATCTTCATGGCTTCAATCACAGCTACGCGTTCGCCAGCTTGAATTTTTTGGCCTTGTTTCACGGCCACATTCACCAACAAACCTGGCATGGGTGACAACACAAAACGGCTCATGTCAGGTGGTGTTTTGAATGGCATCATCTGATGCAATTCAGCCATGCGGGGAGAAACCACCAAAGCTTCAATGCGTGTGCCGTTGTGTTGAATTTGCAAAGCCAATGGATTTTTGGGTGTGCCGCGTTCCACTTGTGCAGTGAAGGGCTTGCCATTCACAGTGCCACTGATTCGAACATCGTTGAGGCGTGAATGGCTTTCAATGATGTAGTGACTCTCACCCACCTTGATAATGGCTTTGCCGCTCTGTCCACGAAACTCGTCCACATGCACAGGGATATACCGGTTGGCACCTTTGGCACCTAACACCACCACACTGTAGTCATGTCCAATTTGTACATCGTAACCAGGCAATTGTCCACTCAGGTTGGCAGCACGTTCGCGCGACTTGCGTCGAACAAATGCCGCCAAGGCGACCAAGAAATCGGGGTCATTGTGCGGCACGTCTTCAGCGCGAAAACCATGCGCATAGTTTTCTGCAATGAAGCCTGTGTTGAAGTCGCCAGACACAAACTTAGGATGGGCTAGCAAAGCCGCTTGAAACGGAATGTTAGAGCTGATGCCGCGAATCACAAAACCATTGAGTGCTTCACGCATTTTGGAAATGGCATCGTTTCGATCGGTGCCATGCACAATGAGCTTGGCAACCATGGAGTCGTAGAACATGGGAATCTCACCGCCATCTTGTACGCCCGTGTCTACGCGCACACCCAACAGGTCTTGCGTGTTGGACTGGAACATGGTTTGCACAGGCGTCTGGAAGCGCACCAGGCGTCCGGTAGAAGGCAAGAAATTTCGGAAGGGATCTTCGGCATTGATACGGCACTCAATGGCCCAACCGTTGCGCTTCACATCGGCTTGCGTAATTGGCAATTTTTCGCCATGGGCCACACGGATCATCATTTCGACCAAGTCGATGCCCGTGATGGCTTCTGTGACGGGGTGCTCTACTTGCAAGCGGGTATTCATTTCCAAGAAGTAGAAGCTTTGGTCTTTGCCCACCACAAACTCAACTGTGCCGGCAGATTGGTACTGCACCGCTTTGGCCAAGGCTACAGCTTGCTCGCCCATCGCAATGCGCGTGGCGTCGCTGATGAAAGGCGATGGTGCTTCTTCAATCACTTTTTGGTGACGGCGTTGAATAGAGCACTCACGCTCGTTCAAATAAATCACGTTGCCGTGGCTGTCGCCCAGGACTTGAATTTCAATGTGCCTTGGTTCTTCTACAAATTTTTCAATGAACACGCGATCATCGCCAAACGAGTTAAGGGCTTCGTTTTTGCAGGATGTAAAACCTTCAAAGGCTTCTTTGTCGTTGGCGGCCACGCGCAGGCCTTTGCCACCGCCACCGGCCGAGGCTTTGATCATGACGGGGTAGCCGATACCTTTGGCAATTTTTACAGCGGCTTCTGCTGAGTCAATGGCATCGTTGTAACCCGGGATGGTGTTCACCTTGGCTTCGTTGGCCAATTTCTTAGACGCAATTTTGTCGCCCATGGCGGCAATGGAAAAGTGGCGCGGGCCAATGAAGGCAATGCCCTCGTCTTCACAGCGCTTAGAGAAAGCTTCGTTTTCAGACAAGAAACCGTAGCCTGGGTGAATGGCTTGCGCGCCTGTGGCTTTGGCTGCAGCAATGATTTTGTCGGCCACCAAATAAGACTCACGCGATGGTGCTGGGCCAATCAGTACAGCTTCATCGGCCAGCAGAACATGTCGTGCTTCTTTGTCGG
>SXXD01000009.1 GCA_005789685.1 Burkholderiales bacterium | reverse complement strand
TGAGCGGGTACGGTTTTATCGCAACCCCCAATCAAAACCACGGCATCCATCGGCTGAGCGCGCAACAACTCTTCGGTGTCCATGGACATGAGGTTGCGCAAGAACATGCTGTTGGGTTTGGTAAAACTTTCGTGGATGGACATGGTGGGAAACACCATGGGCAAACCACCCGCTAACATGACGCCGCGCTCAATGGCTTCAATGAGCTGCGGGGCATTGCCATGACAAGGGTTGTAGGCGCTGCCTGTGTCGGCAATGCCAATGACGGGGCGATCTAATGCGCTGTCCGTGTAGCCTGCACCTTTGATAAAAGCTTTGCGCAAAAAGAGTGAAAACCCGGGGTCGCCATATTGCGTGAGGCCCTTTGACATGCCTTCGGTCTGGGGGTCTTTTTTGTTTGACATCGAATCGAATTCCTAAAAACCATCTAAATTGCTTTGAGCTTAGATTGCCTTAACCATTGCACCAAGATGACAGAAGCCAGACCTGCAAACCCGGCCATGTCGCTAAGGTTAGAAGGGTAGGTGAGGGCTACGCCCGATGCAATTAAGACCCACCGTTCAACTAAGTTTGTTTTCAAGATAAACCAGTTTTGCAAACCACCCGCCAAGGACACAATGCCAGCAGATGCCGTGAACACAATCCAGCCAATGTCGTTCCAATTGGCCGTGGCCAAGTTTTTCATGTTGCCGTTTAAAAGCAGCGCCACACCGGCAGGGTCAAGGACAAAGATAAACGGAACCAAAATGGCCGGCGCTACATATTTCCAACTTTGGAAAGTTGTTTTGTACGGATCGCCTTTGCAAATGGCAGCGGCTGCAAACGGCGACAAAGCCGTCGGCGGTGACACCTCAGACAACACAGCGTAGTAAAAAATAAACATGTGCGCCGCATAGTCAGGCACGCCCAACTTGATCATGGCAGGTGCTGCAATGACGGCGCAAATGATGTACGACGCCGTCACAGGCACGGCCAAGCCCACAATCCAAACCACCAAGCCTGTGAACAAGGCGGTTAAGAACAAGGAGCCGTCTGCGTAGTCAAGCACGATGGCGCTGAACTTCAAGCCCAACCCCGTTAAAACCACCACGCCCACAATAAGCCCTGCACCAGCGCAAGTAGCCGCAATGGATAACACTTGTGTAAAACCACCCGACAGGGCTTCAGTGAATTTGGACTTGTAGAGGCTTTGCCAAAATGGCGCTTTGCCTGTTAAGGCATCGTACGAAATCATGGCAGAGTCGGAGCGCAAGAAACTTGTGAACAGCGAAGCCACCGTGGCCCAAAATACCGACATGCTGGGCGAGAAACCCATGACCATGAAAACCACAATGGAGATGAGTGAAAAGAAATGGAACCAATACCGCTTGGTTAAAACCCATGCGCTTTCAATGCTTTCAATCCTTTGCTCGCTCATGTTGTATTTTCGTGCATCAATGGTGACCATGACGAACAAACCCAAATAGAACAAGAAGGTTGGCACGACGGCCATGAGCAACACATCAAGGTAAGAGATTTTTAAAAACTCTGCAATCAGGAAAGCTGCTGCACCCAAGACGGGTGGCGAAATGATGGCGCCCAAACCACCTGCTGCCAACAAACCGCCTGCTGCATTTTTTTCATAGCCGGCTTTGGCCAACATGTTGTGCGCCACTGCGCCCACCGTGACGGTGGTGGCCACACCAGAGCCAGAAGGGCCGCCCAATAAAAATGATGACAGCACCACGGTCTTGCCAACATTGGACGTTTTGCCGCCCATGATGGAGAACGAGAAGTCAATGAAGAACTTGCCGGCGCCACTGAACTGCAAAAATGCACCAAAGATGGTGAACAAAATAATGAGGGTAGAAGACACATCAACAGCGGTGCCAAAAATGCCTTCTAAGGTCATGTACATAAAGCCCACCAGACGCGAAAGCTCGTAGCCTTTATGGGTCCAGGGTGCCGGTAAATAATTGCCAAACAAGGCGTAGAGCAAAAACGAAACTGTGACCGTTAACAAAACCCAGCCATTGGTTCTGCGCAGAGCTTCTAAGATGAGCAAAATTAAGATGCTACCAAAGACAATGTCAATGGTGAGGGGAAATGTGTTGCGGTCTGAAAAATCATCGCCGCCCATGACCGCATAGGCCAGCGTGGCCACTGCCAACATGGCAAAGCCAACGTCCCATGCCATCAGCCGATTTTTAAAGCGAGCCGCAATGGGGAAAGTTAAAAAGATAAAGACCAACACCATGGTGACATGGGTGGTCCTAAGAATGTGCGCCGGAACAATGGCGTACGCCGCATACAAGTGAAACAAGGACATGCAGACGGCTACTAAAGTGAGGGCCACCCCCAAAAATCCTTTGTACTGATTGGCGTCGCCTTCTTCCTCTTTGATCAGGTCCTCGACGCGCTTTCTGGTTTCGGCGTCGAGGGTATCAACTGCTTGATCAGTCAAGCTTTCCACCCTTTTCTTTGATGTACTTTTCAGCGCCTGGGTGGAATGGCACTGATGTTGCTACATTTTTCTGTGCGCCAATCTTCACGTTGGCATACTCTTGGTGAACCGCAATCAAATCTTTTTGATGGTCAAAAACGGCCTTCACAATTTTGTAGGCTTGGTCATCGGGCATGTTGGCATTGGCAATCAGGATGTTGGCCACTGATGCCATCTTGTTGTCGGCGCCCATGCCAGAGTAAGTGCTTTGCGGAATGACGTCTGCGTAGTACAAGTTGCCCCACTTTTTGTTCATGGCTGCCACTGCTTCTGCGTGGTCAATCATGCGAATTTTGGTGCCGGGTGTGCTGGCTAAATCTGTGACGGCCGCTGTAGGCAATCCACCGACCCAAAAGAAGGCGTCAATTTTTTTGTCCTTGAGGGCATTGGCAGATTCGGCTACACCCAAGCGCTCGCGGTTGACGTCTTTCAAGGGATCAATGCCAGCGGCTTCCATGAGGCGGAAGGCCATGACTTCTGTGGCGCTACCGGCGCTGCCTGCAGAAATGCGTTTGCCTTTCAAATCGGCCATGGTTTTGATGCCGGTGGATTCTGTGGTGACCACGTGCATGCGGTTGGGGTAAAGCACCAACAAGGTTTTGACATCGACTTTGCGGCCTTTGAACTTCTCTTGGCCCTTGGCAGCATCTAAGGCCGCGTCGACCATGGAGAAGGCTACGTAGGGCTTGCCGCTACCAATGAGGTTCAAATTGTCAACAGAACCGCCTGTGACTTCGGCGGTGGCTTGCATGCCAGGCACGTGTTTTGACAACACATTGGCCAAGCCGCCTCCCATGGGGTAGTAAACGCCGCCGGTA
>SXXD01000296.1 GCA_005789685.1 Burkholderiales bacterium | reverse complement strand
GTGCACCCACACCACAAGCCTTGACCCTTCATGGGCAGAGTCGTGCCTTAGAGGTCAGTTTTTCGGATGGTCAAACTTTCCGAATTCCCTTTGAACTCATGCGCGTTTACTCGCCTTCTGCAGAAGTGCAAGGACACGGTCCTGGGCAAGAGGTGTTGCAAACAGGCAAGCGTGAAGTTGACATTGTTGAACTGGTGCAGGTTGGCAATTACGCAGTTCAGCCTACTTTTTCAGATGGCCACAACAGCGGTATTTTTTCTTGGGACTATTTGTACCATTTAGGTTCAGAGCAAGACGGTCTTTGGTCTCAATACAACGAACGCTTGCAGTCTGCGGGTGCGCAACGTGACGATGCCATGCCGGGTGCCGCAGGTGCTTCGTGCGGCCACTCACACTGATTGGAGCTAGGCAATGAGTTCAACCCATTTCGGTTTCAAAACTGTCGATGAGCAGGAAAAAGCCAAGCATGTGAGGGGCGTTTTTGATTCTGTGGCGTCCAAATACGACATCATGAATGACCTCATGTCTGCAGGCTTGCACCGTGTTTGGAAAGCCTACACGCTGCAGGTGGCCAACCTCAAGGAGGGCGACCAGGTGCTCGACATTGCTGGCGGCACGGGCGATTTGTCTTTGGCATTCTCAAAAAAGGTGGGTGCATTGGGTCGAGTGGTTCACACCGACATCAACGAAGCCATGTTGCGAACCGGACGTGATCGATTGGTGAACGAAGGCGTGATCTTGCCCACGCTGGTGTGTGATGCTGAAAAACTGCCTTTTCCCACCGATCATTTCAATCTGGTCAGCGTGGCTTTTGGGCTTCGCAACATGACGCACAAAGATTTGGCTTTGAAGGAAATGTGCCGAGTTTTAAAGCCAGGGGGGAAGCTTTTGGTTTTAGAGTTCTCTAAAGTAGCCAAGCCCCTAGAAAAGGCCTATGACTGGTACTCCTTCAACATCTTGCCCCAATTGGGCAAGTGGGTTGCTGGAGACGACGCCAGCTACAGGTATTTGGCAGAATCAATTCGCATGCACCCTGGGCAGGAAGAGCTGAAAGCCCTTATGAAAAATGCCGGATTTGGGCATGCTGAATTTCACAACTTGAGTGCAGGGGTGGTAGCCTTACACATCGGCATTAAATGTTGATCGTTCTTTTCTGAATTTTTCGGAGTTTATTGTGAACAAACTTTTCGGCTTAATCTTGACCATGCTTTTGGTCCTCAGCACCTTCAATGCAGAGGCAGCCCGTCGCATGGGCGGTGGTAAATCTTCTGGCCAGCAGTCCAGCAACGTCACGCAGCGTGATGCGGCTAAACCTGCAGCACCTAGCCAAGCGGCGGCAGCTAAACCAGCAACCCCTGCTGCTGCGCCTGCTAATCGCCCATGGGGTGCCATGCTGGGCGGCTTGGCCGCTGGTTTGGGATTGGCTTGGTTGGCGAGCAGCCTAGGCATGGGTGAAGCATTTGGCAACATGCTGATGTTTGCCTTGCTTGCCATGGTGGCGGTGGGCGTCATTGGTTACTTTTTACGCTCACGCAAAGGCGGTACTGCTCAGCAGCAGGGTGGCCTAGCCTACCAAGGCGCAGGTCAAAGCCCTGAGGCGCCTGCAAGCTTGCCTCAGTACAACCCAGAAAATGTGGGTAACGATGCTTCTGCCCGACCATGGGAATCACAAAACACGCGCTTTGATCCAACGCCTGCTGCCAATACCCAGAGCCCAGCCCACGCGGGTGGCTCCATGATTGGCTCTGCCATTGGTGGCTCACAGCCCACAGCCTTTCAGGGTTCACAAACCTGGGGCGTGCCTGAAGGCTTCGACACCGACAACTTTGTCGAGGCGGCCAAGCGCAACTTCATTACTTTGCAAGACGCCTGGGACCGTGCCGACATGGGCTCTCTCAAGGCCATGATGACCGATGGCATGTTGACTGAAATCAAGAGTCAGCTGGCAGAGCGCGAAGCCAATTTCCCTGGCCAACCTAACAAAACCGAGGTGGTTAAGTTGGATGCTCAGTTGTTGGGCATTGAAGAGTTGCCCGAGGTTTACATGGCCAGCGTTGAATTCAACGGTGTCATTCGCGAAGAAGCCGAATCCGCGCCTAGCCCTTTCCGCGAAGTTTGGAACATGACCAAGCCCCGAAATGGCAACAGCGGCTGGTTGGTTGCTGGCGTACAAGCCCTGCAATAATTTAAAGACATTCTGAGTGAAGGGATGGCACTGGCCAGTCTTTCGGGAATAATTGGGGACTATGGCAACACAGTCCCCTTTTTCTTTCGTCGGCGAAGCCATTGAGCAATTCGTCACTCACGCTCAGCCCCCTGTTTGGGTGATGGACGAGTCCATCAATCGTTTGGTTTTGTTTTTGAATCACGTCATTGGCGCTGAACCTGAAGCGCTAAGCAGGCTCAAGCGTCAAAAGGGGCGGTGCATTCAATTGCAGTGGCAAGACAAAATCATTCAGCTCTCGCCCACGCCTGCGGGTCTGTTGGAGCGTGTAAGCCAGCCAAAATTTGACCTTAAATTAAGCTTAACCGATGCATCGCCTATGGCCATGGCCTCGGCCGTTATGAAAGGCGAAAAGCCGGGCGTTCACATTGAGGGCGACGTTCAGTTGGCTGCCGAAGTCAATTGGTTAATTGACCATGTCCGATGGGATGTCGAGGAAGACTTGTCCAAATTGCTGGGCGATGCCGCTGCCAATACCCTGGTCTCAATGGGTCGGCAAGCCTTTCAGGCCATGCAGCAATTTATTCGCAAACCTGCACCTGGCTCCGACTTACACAGGTCTGCTCTATGAACCGAATGTTTCGGGGCATTTTCATTGTGTGGACTGTTTGGCGGTTTGGTCTGCATGAGTTGATGCTGTCTAACTTCAAGCAGCCTTTTTTGAAAATTTTATCGCAGGCCCTCACTTTGGGTCGTGTTTACAAACTCTCGCGCGGCGAGCGTTTGCGTTTGTCACTAGAACAACTCGGCCCCATTTTTGTGAAGTTTGGACAGGTCATGTCGACTCGCAGAGACTTATTGCCGGACGACATTGCCGTTGAGTTGGCCAAACTTCAAGACAGAGTGCCGCCCTTCAGTTCAGACATTGCCGTTGCCATCATTGAGCGAGCTTTTGGTAGGCCAGTGTCTGAAATCTTTGAGTCCTTTGACCATGTGCCAGTGGCCAGCGCGTCCATTGCGCAGGTCCATTTTGCTTTGTGGAAAAACAAAGAAGGTTTGGTGCAAGAGGTAGCGGTCAAGGTGCTGCGTCCCAACATGCTGCAGGCCATTGAAAAAGATTTGAACCTGATGCGCATGATGGCTGGCTGGCTTGAAAAAATCAGTGCTGATGGCAAGCGCCTCAAGCCCCGCGAGGTGGTGGCTGAATTTGACAAGCATTTGCACGATGAGTTGGATTTGGTTCGAGAGGCCGCCAATGGTGCGCAGCTTCGCCGAAACATGCAGAGTTTGAATTTGGTTTTAATTCCAGAGATGTATTGGGATTACTGCCACCCTGAAGTCATCGTCATGGAGCGCATGAAGGGCTTGCCCATCAGTCAGGTGGATGCATTGCGCGCCGCGGGCGTCGACATTCCGCAACTGGCCAAAGATGGTGTGACCCTCTTTTTCACGCAAGTATTTCGGGATGGCTTTTTTCATGCGGACATGCACCCTGGCAATATTCAAGTCAGCATTGAACCTGAAACGATGGGCCGCTACATTTCCCTTGACTTTGGCATTGTGGGCACACTCACGGAATACGACAAAGAGTATTTGGCGCAAAACTTCAGTGCTTTCTTCAGGCGCGACTACAAGCGCGTGGCTGAGTTGCACATTGAATCGGGTTGGGTGCCCAGCCATACCCGAGTGGACGAATTGGAATCTGCCATTCGCTCAGTGTGCGAGCCTTACTTTGACCGGCCGCTGAAAGAAATTTCCTTGGGCATGGTGCTCTTGCGTTTGTTCCAAACGTCACGCCGCTTTAACGTGGAAGTCCAACCACAGCTGGTTTTGCTGCAAAAAACCTTGCTCAATATTGAGGGATTGGGCCGTCAGTTAGACCCGGAACTCGATTTGTGGAATACTGCTAAGCCCTTTCTAGAGCAGTGGATGATTGATCAGGTGGGCCCTAAAAGATTTTTCCAACAGTTGCGTGAACAAGCGCCACAATACGCCAAAATAATGCCTCAGTTACCCCGTTTGTTGCACGACTTTTTGAAGCATTCAACATCTGGTTCGAAAGAGCAAAATCAACTCAATGCTTTGTTAGCAGAGCAACAGCGAACCAACAGATTGTTACAGGCCATTGTCTATGTGGTCGTCGGGTTTGTTTCAACCCTTATCGTGCTGCAAGCATTCGAAAGATTTCATCAAATCTAAGGAGTCTTATTGTGTTATTGACATTGGTCATCGCCTATTTACTCGTCACCATTGCCATTGGTTTGGTTGCTGCGAAACGCGTTAAAACCTCAGCAGACTTTGCCATCGCTGGCAGGCATTTGCCGCTGGCCATGATTGTGACCACCACCTTTGCCACTTGGTTTGGCGCAGAAACAGTCTTGGGTATTCCTGCCAAATTTGTGAACAGTGGTTTGAACGGCGTCGTAGAAGATCCGTTCGGTGCGGGAAGTTGTTTGATTTTGGTAGGTTTGTTTTTTGCTGGCAAGTTGTACCGCATGAATTTGCTCACCATCAGCGACTATTACCGCGAGCGTTATGGCCGTTCAGTTGAAGTCATTTGCTCCATCATCATCATGGTGAGCTATTTGGGCTGGGTCTCAGCCCAAGTCACAGCTTTGGGCTTGGTGTTTAATTTGTTGTCAGGTGGCGTGATCAGCATGCCATGGGGAATGACCATTGGTGTGGTTTCGGTGCTGGCCTACACCTTGTTTGGTGGCATGTGGTCCGTGGCCATCACGGACTTCATGCAAATGATTATTTTGGTTGTAGGCCTGGCGGTTCTGGCGGTGTATGCCGGTGATCAAGCCGGTGGTGCTGACAAAGTCATCGCCTTGGCCGTCAGCCAAGACCTGTTCAAGTTTTTGCCTGAGCCCAACATGAAAGACATTTTGTTTTTCTTGGCGGCTGCCATCACCATCATGTTTGGCTCCATTCCGCAACAAGACGTTTTTCAGCGAGTCATGTCTGCCAACAGTTTGAATGCCGCCACCAAGGGCCCCATCATTGGCGGCATTTGCTACATTTTGTTTGCGTTTGTGCCCATGTTTTTGGTGGTCAGTGCGTTGATCATCATGCCCGAGCAGGCAGCCCAACTCATTGAAGAAGATCCTCAAAAAGTTTTGCCCACTTTGGTCATGACACAAATGCCATTTGTCATGCAGGTGCTGTTTTTTGGCGCTTTGTTATCGGCCATCAAGTCGTGTGCATCTGCCACTTTGCTGGCGCCCAGCGTCACATTCACTGAAAACATTTGGCGTCAGTTTTTTCCGCATCAGGGCGACAAGCAGTCCTTGTTGGCCATGCGCGTCACAGTTTTGGTGTTCAGCGCCTTGGTCTTGTTGTATGCCATTCAAATGCAAGGCAGTTCAATTTATGAAATGGTCTCTGGTGCTTACCAAGTCACCTTGGTCGGCGCCTTCATTCCCTTGCTCTTTGGGCTTTATTGGGCAAAAGCCACCACACAAGGCGCTATTTTTTCAATCGCATTGGGATTGTCTACATGGCTTTTAATGCTCATGACCCCCGCAGGTGAAGAATTTCCTGCACAGTTGGCGGGCGTTTTGGCCAGCTTGGCAGGCATGCTCATAGGCTCCTTGGCTCCGCAAGTCATGAAAAACAAGCACGGCGCCCACCATGTTTTGCAAGGGACCCACCTATAATTGAAGGTTTTGTGATTGCCAAGCGAGAACCTTCAACATGCCCATCTACGCCTACAAGTGTGAATCCTGTGGCCATGCCAAGGATATTTTGCAAAAGATGTCAGATGACCTCCTGACAAAATGCCCTTCCTGTGGTTCGCCTTCTTTCAATAAACAACTGACAGCCGCTGGTTTCCAGCTCAAGGGCTCAGGTTGGTACGCCACTGATTTCAAAGGTGGGTCGTCCGGTACTTCAGCGCCTGCTACTGCAGACGCAGTCAGTGCAAGTCCTGCTGACGCTGGCGCTGCCAAGCCGACAGATGCTGGCGGTGCTAAGCCAGCCGGTGACTCAAGTACCCCATCAGCGTCTGCTGCATGTGCCGCTTCATGCGCTTGCCACTGAGGTTCCCAAAATGAATTTGAAAATTCGCCATTACTTGTTGACTGGCCTTCTGGTGTGGTTGCCCATGGGCGTGACGGTGTGGTTGCTAACCTGGTTGGTGGGCACCATGGATGGCATTTTCTTGGCCGTTTTAGGCGCCCTCGATGCTGTGATTCCTGGCATTCACAGCGTGGCAGAGTCGCTGCGACACATGCCCGGTCTGGGGGTTATTTTGGTGGCCCTTGTGATCTATTTCACGGGCCTGTTTGTGACCAATATTTTTGGTCAATGGTTGCTGCGTCAGTGGTCCAAGGTCATTACCCGAATTCCAGTGGTGAACAGCATTTACTCCAGCGTAAAGCAAGTAGCAGACACTTTGTTTTCAGGCAGTGGCAATGCTTTTTCGAAAGCCCTTTTGGTGCAATACCCTCATCAAGGCTCTTGGACCATTGCATTTTTAACGGGTGCGCCGAGTGGTCAAGTGGCCCGCCACTTACCCAGCGATTGCGTGAGCGTGTATGTGCCCACCACGCCCAACCCAACCTCTGGTTTCTTTCTCATCATGCCCAAAGCCAACGTGGTGGAGTTGGAGATGAGCGTGGACGATGCCCTCAAGTACATCATCTCAATGGGTGTGGTTGTGCCTGGCGGCCCCGATGCCATGCCAGTCAAAGCAGAAACCTCCCCATCAGCTTAAATTGGCTCAAAGCCAACTGACTCTTTTCAATTGAAAGAACTTTTCCCATGTCAATGCGTTCACACTACTGCGGTCTTGTTACCGAAGCCCTGATGGGCCAAACCGTCAGCTTGTGCGGCTGGGTCAATCGCCGTCGTGACCACGGTGGCGTGATCTTCGTTGACGTGCGTGATCGCGAAGGCTATGTGCAAGTGGTGTGCGACCCCGACCGAGCCGATATGTTCAAAACCGCTGAAGGTTTGCGCAATGAGTTTTGCATCCAGATCAAAGGTTTGGTGCGTGCCCGCCCTGAAGGCACCACCAACGACGGTCTCAAAAGTGGCAAGATTGAAATTTTGTGCCACGAACTCACGGTGCTGAATCCGTCAGTCACGCCCCCTTTCTTGCTTGACGACGACAACCTGTCAGAAACTACGCGCCTCACACACCGCGTGCTCGATCTGCGCCGTCCTTACATGCAAAACAACCTCATGCTGCGCTACAAGGTGGCCATGGAAACCCGTAAGTTTTTGGATGAGCATGGGTTCATTGACATTGAAACGCCCATGCTGACCAAGAGCACGCCAGAGGGTGCGCGCGATTACTTGGTGCCCAGTCGTGTGCACGATGGCCATTTCTTTGCGCTGCCACAATCGCCCCAGTTGTTCAAGCAATTGCTCATGGTGGCCGGCTACGACCGCTACTACCAAATCACCAAGTGCTTCC
>SXXD01000295.1 GCA_005789685.1 Burkholderiales bacterium | reverse complement strand
GTGGGGCATAGCGACCTCGATGTTGGCCATGACTTTGGGGTTGACCGTTTTACTCTGGATTTTGTTTGTTTTGTTTTCCAACGGGTTTGCGGCACTCGACTGGAACATTGTGAGCCAAGACACACCCGCCCCCGGAACCGAAGGCGGTGGATTGCGCAACGCCATCGTGGGCAGCTTGCTCATGGTCGGACTGTCTGTCTTGGTTGCTACGCCAGTTGGTATTTTGGCAGGTATCTATCTCACCGAGTTTGGAGACCAAAGCAAAACTGCTGCCCTTACACGTTTTGTCACTGACATCATGCTTTCAGCACCCTCCATTACGATTGGTTTGTTTGTATACGCCATTGCTGTTGCCACAGTCGGTCGATTTTCTGGTTACGCCGGTAGTTTGGCCCTGGCGCTGATCGCGGTGCCTGTGGTCATGCGAACCACTGAAAATATGCTTCGTCTTGTTCCTGGAAGTCTGCGTGAAGCAGCCTTTGCCTTGGGTGCACCTCGCTGGAAAGTGTCTTTGTCCGTCACCTTGCGTGCAGCCAAAAGTGGCGTGATCACGGGTGTTTTATTGGCCATTGCGCGAATCAGTGGAGAAACTGCTCCGTTGCTGTTCACCGCATTGAACAACCAATTCTTCAATGATGACATGAGCAAGCCCATGGCTAACCTGCCTGTTGTCATTTTCCAGTTTGCAATGAGCCCCTACGAAAACTGGATTCGACTGGCTTGGGGCGGCGCCCTGCTAATTACCTTGACTGTCTTGGTTCTCAATATTCTTGCTCGTGTCTTTTTTAGAGACAAAACGACAAGCTAATTTACCCCTCTTCATTGTCACTTTTTTGAATTTACAGGAAACCATATGCCTGATAGTAAGCCAACACAAAACGCCATCGAAGTGCGCAATCTCGACTTTTATTACGGCAATTTTAAAGGGCTGAAAAACGTCAATCTCGATATTGCCGAGCATCGAGTAACTGCCTTCATTGGACCTTCGGGCTGCGGCAAGTCAACTTTGCTGCGCACACTCAATCGCATGTACAGTCTTTATCCAGGGCAGCGCGCAGAAGGTGAAATCAACTTCTATGGTCAAAATATTCTCAAAAAAGGCCAAGACCTGAATCTACTTCGCGCACAAATTGGCATGGTGTTTCAAAAACCAACACCCTTCCCCATGTCCATCTATGACAACATTGCTTTTGGTGTTCGTTTGTACGAAAACCTCAGCAAATCGGATATGGACGATCGCGTTGAGTCAGCCTTGACCAAGGCCGCCATCTGGAACGAAGTGAAAGACAAACTTGGGCAAAGTGGTTTGTCCCTGTCTGGCGGACAACAACAGCGCCTGTGCATTGCACGCACAGTGGCCGTCAAGCCAAAAGTGATTCTTCTTGATGAACCCACCTCAGCGCTAGACCCCATCTCAACTGCCAAAGTAGAGGAATTGGTAAGTGAGTTGAAAAAAGACTATACAGTGGCCATTGTCACTCACAATATGCAGCAAGCCGCAAGGGTCTCAGACTTTACTGCTTACATGTACCTTGGCGAATTGATGGAATTTGGCGTGACTGAGCAAATTTTCTTGAAGCCCTCGCGTCAAGAAACCGAAGATTACATCACTGGCCGTTTCGGCTAATCAGGAGCACACCATGGACAAACACATTTCAACCCAATTCGACAACGAACTTACGGGTGTTTCCACACGGATTCTTGAGCTAGGTGGACTGGTTGAGTCGCAAACTCGTCATGCTGTTTATGCATTGGCTCAGTTCAGCTCTGAGGTTGCAGATCAAGTCATTGCAACTGAAAAACAAGTCAATATGCTAGAAGTAGAAATTGATGGCGAATTGGCATCGATCATTGCCCGCCGTCAGCCTACAGCCCGCGATCTTCGCTTGCTGATGGCCATTTCAAAAATAACGGGCAACCTTGAACGAGCAGGTGATGAGGCTGAGCGCATTGCGCGCATGGTTAAACAAATACTTGAAACAGGCACACCGCGCAATTTACCTTCATCCGAATTGCGCATCGCATCAGATTTAGCCTCCGGCTTGCTGCGAAAAGCGCTTGATGCATTTGCTCGTCTGGATGTCAACATGGCCGTTACCATTTTGAAAGAAGACGATTTAATCGATGCGGAGTTCAATGGGTTTGTGCGTAAATTAATCACATACATGATGGAAGATCCACGCACCATTTCAGCGAGTTTAGATTTGCTGTTTGTCGCCAAAGCCATTGAGCGAATTGGTGATCATGCCAAGAACATCGCTGAGTTTGTGATCTACGTTGTCAAAGGCGCAGATGTTCGCCATACGGCCTTAACAGAGATTGAAAAAGCTGTGCAATGAAAACACTGCCACGCATTCTGATTGTTGAAGATGAGTCCTCAATTGCAGAACTGATTGCAGTTAATCTGCGGCATAACGGTTTTCAACCTATTTGGGCCATCGACTCCGCAACTGCACAACGCGAACTTGACGATATCCTGCCAGATGTCATTTTGCTAGACTGGATGCTACCTGGAGAGAGCGGGCTCACTTTAGCAAGGCGCTGGAGAAGTGCAGAAAGAACCAAAACTGTTCCCATCTTGATGCTCACGGCAAGAGGTGACGAAGCCGACCGAGTTGCCGGGCTAGATGCTGGCGCAGACGATTACATTGTGAAGCCCTTTTCGCCTCGCGAGTTGTTGGCTAGAATTCGGGCAGTTTTGCGTCGGCGCGTGCCTGAATCAATTGTAGGTGTCGTTAAAATGGGAGAACTCCAGCTTGATGCAGAAACTCACCGAGTTAGCTTCGCAGGCAAGCAAATTAAAGTGGGCCCCACTGAATTCAAGCTCTTGCATCACCTCATGCATCACCCCGAGCGAGTTCACAGCCGCGGCGCTTTGCTTGACAAAGTTTGGGGAGATCATGTTTACATCGAAGAGCGCACAGTTGACGTTCACATCAAACGCCTGCGTGAAGCTTTGGGCGAGGCCTCAGACATGATTGAAACCGTAAGAGGTGCTGGTTACAGAATGACAAAGCAAGTTAATGTCTGAGCCTGAAATTCAATGCTCTCTGTAGT
This sequence comes from Burkholderiales bacterium, assembly GCA_005789685.1. GTDB lineage: Bacteria > Pseudomonadota > Gammaproteobacteria > Burkholderiales > Burkholderiaceae_C > Limnohabitans_A. Next base: position 3,512 of record SXXD01000295.1, on the reverse strand, counting down.
TTTTGAATTGTTATTTTGGCTAGCTGTAGTTGCTCTACCTGTTTGGATTTGGCTCGATGCTGTGGCAGCACTTTGGGCAGCATTAATTTATTTGGTCCTGCACATCCTAATTCAAAATTGGAAATTTATACGTTTTCAAAAATGGCTTAACTCGGAATCTCTACAAGTCAACCCAGATTGGAATGGTGCATGGTTAGATGTTGCCGCACGTATTAATCGTCAGCAACTTGTTGCTGACAATAGTGCAAAGCTCAATGAAAGACGCTTGCAGGATTTTCTGTTAGCCATACAAGCTTCGCCCAATGGCGTCATATTGCTAGACGGTGAGGCAAGGATTGACTGGTGTAACGATACAGCAGCTTCTCATTTGGGCTTAGACGTCAAAAAAGATCGTTTGCAGCACATTGTTCATTTGGTTCGCGATCCTCTTTTCACCCGGTATTTTGCGCAGGACAACCATCCGAGTGAAGTCTTGATAGATGGCAGATCTACTTCAGTCTCAAACTTTCGCAAACTGTCTGTTCAGTTGCACAAATATGGTGACGGTCGTTTGCTTTTGCTTTCGCGCGATGTCACCGAAGTGGTCAAAGCAGAAGCCATGAGAAGAGATTTTGTCGCCAATGTTTCGCACGAAATTCGAACACCCCTTACTGTTTTAGGTGGTTTTGTAGAGACCTTGCAATCTGTGCCACTTGATGCACAGGAAACACAAAAATACCTACAATTAATGTCAAGTCAAGCAGGCCGGATGCAATCCTTGGTTGCAGATTTACTCACCTTGTCTCAGCTTGAAGCCACCCAATCACCTATTGGCCAAGAATACGTCAGCCTACCTGATTTGGTCACTCAAGTGATGTCTGAAGCCAATGCCTTCACCTCCTTGCTTGCAGAACAACAAATTGGCAAAAAACATGCGCTGGTTTTTGACCAAGTACCCATTCTCTGGTTAATGGGCTCCCAAAAAGAACTGTTCAGTGCACTGTCCAATTTAGTCAGTAATGCAATTAGATATACACCTTTGGGTGGGTTGGTCCATTTAACTTTTTTACAAACAGTCGATCAGCTGACAATTTCTGTCAAAGATACAGGCCCTGGCATTGCTTCTGAACACTTGCCACGCTTAACTGAGCGTTTTTATCGAATTGATCAGAGTCGGTCTCGAGAAACTGGTGGCACAGGTCTTGGTTTGGCAATCACAAAACATGTCATGCAACGCCATGGGGGCGAACTTCAAGTGCAAAGTGAACAAGGCAAGGGTTCTACCTTCAACTTAATTTTCCCAGCAAGTCGAATAGCCAATCAGATCGCTACGCCGGATCTTCAATCACATACTTAGTTGCACATTCGAACATTCGAATGCCAGGGCTAGAAACACCGAATCCTGCGACTGCTACATTTTTATTTTTTAAAGTTCATTAAATTGGCATAGAAAAGTCACAAAATAGTGGACTTTGACGACCCGTACTTATTCAAATAACTAAATGCAAAATGGACAATTATTAGCAGCCATTGACTTGGGTTCCAACAGCTTTCGCATGGAAATCGGGGTTTTAGAGCATGGGCACATTCGGCGTGTTGAATACCTCAAAGAGACCGTGCGGCAAGGCAACGGGCTCGATGCTGACCGAATGTTGTCCCAAGAGGCCATGCAACGTGGGTGGGACTGTTTGGCTAGATTCTCTGAAAGACTTTCTGGTTTTGACCCCAATTTCGTTCGCGCTGTTGCAACACAAACCCTTCGCGAAGCCAAAAACAGAGACGAATTCCTAAGCCATGCAGAAAAACTATTAGGCTTTTCCATCGAAGTCATTTCTGGGCGAGAAGAGGCCCGATTAATTTACTCTGGCGTTGTCAATTTACTCCCTCAATCTGAAGAAAAGCGCTTGGTCGTTGACATCGGCGGCCGGTCTACAGAAATCATTTTAGGCAAAGGCTTTAAACCTAAAACCATGGAGTCCTATCGCGTGGGCAGCGTGAAATGGTCCATGAAATACTTTGCAGACGGTAAATTTTCTGCGTCTTCATTTGATTGGGCCGAAGTTGCGGCAAAGGCAGTTTTGGATGAGGCCTTGTCTCTTTACCCTAGAAATTCTTGGGATTTTGCCTATGGCTCCTCAGGCACCATTGGCGCTGTCGCGGATGTCCTGCAAGCTGCTGGTTGGCCAGAAGAAACCATCTCGCGAGAGGGCCTGAACTGGCTTAAAGAAAAGTTAATCAAGTCGGGAGACGCTGATTCGCTTCGATTGGAAGGCGTGAAGGAAGACCGAAAACCAGTCCTTGGAGGCGGTTTGGCAGTGCTGTGTGCCCTCTTCGATCTGATGCAAATTGACACCATGCACGCCGCTCAAGGCGCACTCAGGCACGGGGTTTTATATGACCTCTTACAAAGAGAAGAAAATACAGACCTGCGAAGTACCATGGTGGCCGCTTTGGGCAATCGATTTGCAGTGGATACTTCACAAGCAGAACGCGTACAGAAAACAGCCGAGACTTTGTTCAAAGGTGTTTTTGACAAATCGACCTCTGATGCAACCCGCGCTTTGCGACTTGAAAAAAAACTAGGATGGGCAGCGCATCTGCTTGAAATCGGTACACGCATTTCGCACAGCGACTTTCACAAACATGGCGCATACATCCTAGACAACGCCGATCTGCCAGGCTTTTCCATGTCGGAATTGCACCGTTTAAGCCAACTCATTTTGGGTCATCGTGGCAAGCTCAAAAAATTAGAAATCGAACTCAAAAATCCTGAATTCATGATTCAGCTGATGAGCCTGCGCATTGCTGCCATTCTTTGCCATGCAAGAAGAGACCCCGACCTGAAAGGCTTCAATCTCAAAATAGCAGACGACAACAAAACGGGATTTGTCATTGAGTGCAAAAAATCTTGGATTCAGCAGTGGCCGCAATCGGCCCATTTGCTCCAAGAAGAGTGCATCGCTTGGCAAAAAACCACCTGGCAGCTTGAATTGGTTGAACTTAACGGAAAAACGGTATAAACTATTTGCACGTTTAACTTTTTGCGAATTTTCAACATGTCCACAGAGAATACGATCCAACCAACTGCCAATTCTGCCGCGGTCAAAGTCGCTGACAAATCAACCACGGTTTCAACTCAGACGGCGCAACCTACAGCCAAAAAGACTGCGCGCAAAGCCGTTAAAAAGACACCTCGCAAATCGGCCGTCAAAGCACCTGTCAAGGCAAAGTCCGTTGCGACCAAGAAGCCCGCCAGTCGGCCTGCCAATCAACCTGCGTCTGCGGCTGCCAAAAAGGCAGCTGCCCAACCCAAGGTCAAGGCTGCCACTACAGCTCAGCCTGTTGCAGAGACAAAGCTCAAAAAGCCCAAGCTCATTCGCGACAGCTTTACTTTTCCTAAAGACGAATACCAAGCCATTGCTGGCTTGAAACAAAAAGCCCTTGGTTTAAAACACAGTGCTAAGAAGAGTGAAATTTTGCGTGCCGGCCTCAAGCTTTTGAGCAGCCTCAACGACAAAGCCTTTTTGGCAGCC
>SXXD01000075.1 GCA_005789685.1 Burkholderiales bacterium | reverse complement strand
TTGAAACGGCGTGACAGGGATGGTTTGGTACTGAAGCATGCTGGTATTTCAATGGGTTTCGCTTGCAAGGCAATGTAACAAAGTTTGATGCAGAAGCTCGTATTGTGAGGTCTTGTTCACTGACTCACACATGACCACACCTCTTTTTCGCTCAGAAGTCACCCAGTCCAAGCAGGCCTCTTGGATGGGCCCCATTCACCTTGCACACAATCCGCGCTTCACCATCGTAGCCAGCATCGCTTTGGTACTTGCGGGTGCCTTGTTGGCATTTGGCGCTTGGGGCAAAGTAGCGCGTAAAGTTCGCGTGCCTGGCGTCCTCATGCCCCAATGGGGCACGGTGGAATTAAGTCCTGCCGTTTCAGGTGTGCTGCTTGAGCAAAGGGTGAAAGAAGGCGACTGGGTTCAACAAGGTCAAGTTTTGTTTGTGGTCAACACCGACAAAACCTCGGCTGAGGGCAGCACAGCCAGCTTGCTGGCTTCTCATTTGGCGCAGCGACGCAGCACCCTCTTGGCTGAACGTAGCTCGCGCATGACTCAAAACCGCCAGCGCGAAGCGCATCTGACAGATCGCATTCGTTCCTTGTCACTTGAAACAGCGCAAGCTACCCAAGAACATGCATTGGCAAAGCGCAGGGTTGAGTTGGCGCAAAAAACTTCTGCACGGTTTGAGCAAATGGCTGCTGAAGGCTTTGTCTCTGACATTCAAGCGCAAGGCAAGCAAGAAGAACTCATTGACCTTCAATCGCGCCTAGAAAATACACTGCGCAATGGTGTTGCCTTGGCCCGCGAACACAAGGCCGCCCAAGCCGACTTGGCCCATCTTCAAAAACAGTTGGCCATCGAACTGCTCCAACTTGACCGCAACCTGGCCAGCCTCGATCAAGAAACAGCCGAAATCCAATCGCGCAAAACCAGCAGTGTGTTGGCACCCCAAGCGGGGCAGGTCAGCACGGTTCATCTCAGCCTAGGCGCCATGGCACAGGCAGGTCAAACCATTGCCAGCTTGGTGCCCCAAGCCAACGCACAGGCACCCCATCACTCGGCACACACTTTGATTGCCGCCCTTTTTGCGCCCACCCGTACCACCGGCTTCATTCAGCCTGGTCAAGAGGTGTGGCTTCGCTTGGCAGCCTATCCTTATCAAAAATTTGGATTGGCCAAAGGCCGAGTGCTCAAGGTCAGTGGCACACCCATTGCCCCTCAAGATTTACCGCACGGTCAAGGCACGGCCCTCATGGCCTCCACGCAAAGCAACGAGCCGCTCTACAGAATTCAAGTTGAGTTGGTATCCCAGCATGTCATGGCGTTTGGCGTGGCCCATCCCTTGCGCCCAGGCATGACTCTCGAAGCCGACGTCATCCACGATGTGCGCGGCATTTGGGAATGGGTCTTCGAGCCCCTCTTGGCCATTCACGCACGCCAACAAACATCATGAATTTCATTCAGAGCATCAGGGCTTCGCACCTCAACCGGCATGGCTTCATCGATGTTTTGTTGAGCATCACTGTGTTTCAAGCCATCAACATCATATTGATCGTGTTGTTTGGCAATTTAGACGTCGGGCCAGATGAAGACCCCTCTATCTCCTTATGGGAAATTGCTTTCTTGATGTTGTTGGTAGCACCCCTGCTAGAGAATTTGTTATTGATTGCGGTGGCAGCCATCCACGAGAAATTGTTCAAACGACCTCTGTTGTTTGTGGTAGCACCTTTGTTGTTGACGGCGCTTCACTTCACAACGCCACAAGAGCTGCCATTCCCCACGTTCATCCGAGTCATCGAACTCTTTGGCTTCTTCTACATTTTTTTAAAACAATACGATTTGCACAAGTTGGAAATAGGCAAATGCAAGGCATTGCTTTTAACCAGCGTTCTTCACTTTGCACTCAATGCAACCGTGATTTCCGTCTTGTGTTTATTTGATTTTTATATCGCCGCTGAAACGATTTTTTCAGCACAACCAGGAGATTGAAATGAGAACTTTAAACATTGACGAATTGAACGAGGTCCAAGGCGGCGGTATAGCCGGAAAATGGGCTTACAGGCTGGGTGAAGCTCTAGTAAACATGTATAACTTTTATTCAGCATCCCAAAAAGCTGATCTTGACCCCTCAAGCTATGGGTCTGTCGACGCCAGTGGCTACAACGCCATAGGTGCCTCTTCCGTCATGTGCACCCGATAAGCGCTAAATAGCCGCCATTGAAACCGGCAACATGAAAGCCTGCGCAATTTCTCATTGCGCAGGCTTGTTTGTCATTAACTCGGAGATAAGTCCGCCGTGAACCCCGTCTTGCAACTTCAAACGTCCGAATGTGGCTTGGCTTGCTTGTGCATGATTGCCAATGCACATGGCCAACATTGGCACCTCATGGATCTGCGGCATAAATTTCCACAATCACTCAAGGGCGCCAACCTCAAGCAACTCATCGATCACAGCCTTGTTTTGGGTTTCAACGCCAGACCCGTTCGCTTGGAATTGGAAGAGTTGCAGCAACTGCGCATGCCGTGCATCTTGCATTGGGACCTGAATCACTTTGTGGTGCTCCAAAAAATCAATGGCAATAAAATTACTTTGCTTGATCCTGCGCTGGGTGTCAGGGTTGTATCTCACTCAGAAGTTTCGCAACACTTCACTGGCATCGCCTTGGAACTCACGCCCCAAGCTGACTTTAAAACCAAGCCCGCACCCAAGGCCTTTCCACTTTCAATGCTCACCGGCAAGCTTCAAGGCTTTGGCAAATCTGCTCTTCAAATATTGGCCTTGGCATTTGTCCTCGAACTGTTTGCCATCTTCATGCCCATGTTCAACCAAGCCGTGGTAGACGATGTCTTAACCTCAGGTGACCACGAACTGCTTTCGGTCTTGGTTGCTGGCTTTGCCATCATTCTTCTCATTCAATCTGCGCTTTCCTTCGCACGCAGTTGGTGGGTCATGGTGCTAAGTCAAAGCGTTTC
>SXXD01000074.1 GCA_005789685.1 Burkholderiales bacterium | reverse complement strand
GAACTCAGGCAATACGGCCCCGCCAACACGCTGTGTAGGCGAATCTGCCGTTAGCAGAACGGGATACAGCGCTTCAATACTTTGGAGTTGCTGAAACAATCGATCGTATTCAGCATCAGGAACTTCAGGTGCATCCAAGGTGTAGTAAGCGTACGCGTAGCGATGCAACAATTTTCGAAGTTGCGTGGCTTGTTCATTTGCAAGGTCGTAGGCTGAAGGCGCGTTCGCATTGCCTTCTTCCGATCCTGAAAACAAATCTAAGTTCACAATGAATTTGGTAACTCAATTACGAGAACAATCGACGCGCCTGGGGTGAGCCGGCAGACAACTCACGTGAATCTAAGGCATCGTATAGGAGTTCTAAATCAACAGCAATGGCGTTTAAATCTGCCTCGGTAAGTGCGTGTCCTGCACCATCGGTAATGACACCGTCCATGTCTTTGCCAAGAATTCGGGCTGCTTCGCGCAACCTGGCAAACGCTTGTTCTTCTCTGGGAACCTGCGGCACATCCAGGCTCAAGGTAAATTCTTTGATTGCGGACAAGGCTGGATCATCGGCCATGGCAGCTTGTGTATCAAAGGACAAAGACAAGATGGGGGGCAGGCCTTGAACAGCTGCAGCCAAAACCATTCGACCAGGAATGACGCCGGCCACAAAACCCCAACGCGCAGCGTTTTGGTGAATGTAGCCCGGACTCCAAGCTGCTGATGTGGCGCATACAGTGAAGCTAAGCTGCGCATCGTGCGCACTGGCAAATTGATCAAGCTCACGGGCACGCGCCACTTCTTCCAACATGTCTGGAAACTCTGGCGCACCCCCAATTGAATCGGCAAAGTTTTGGGCTTTGATCACATACTCTGAAAATTCAATTTCATTCAAAGGCCCTACCCGGTTGGCCAATTGAACACCCGCCTGAAATGCGTGGTACCTGCGCCCAGCCACTGGGGTTTCCCATTCGCCCGTATTGTCATTCAATCCTTCAACAGCAAATGGTTTGGTACCGACTCGGCGCGTGGTTGGCAAAGCCGCCAAAGCAGCATCGCCTGAAACCTGCACATCAAGCTCAATCGCAGCAATCACGTCGATCAGTGCATCCAGCGGAGGTTTCTTTTCAGGCGTGGGCAAAATGCCAATTTCATCGTCTAAATAGGCTGATACTTTCAAACCTGAGTGACCCAAATCTGAAGCGTCTAAAACAGGGTCGACGCCAGCCTTAGTCTCGGGTGCAGCTTGGCGTGGGGCGTTTTGCCGGGCCGTCCAGAGGTTGTACAAAACAACTCCCACCAAGGTCACGACACCAATAATGGCCAAACTATTTTGCAAAGAGCTCATATAAGGATGTGCAAAGTACAGTGTCAATCAAATTGATTTGTTCAGGCCGCCACGGCAATCGAAACTGCAGCTTCCATGTCTACGGCAACAATTCGGGAGACGCCCTGCTCTTGCATGGTCACGCCAATCAATTGCTCGGCCATCTCCATCGCAATCTTGTTGTGACTGATGAACAAAAATTGGGTTTCTTTGCCCATGCTCTTGACCAATTTGGCATACCGCTCTGTGTTCGCGTCGTCCAAGGGGGCGTCCACCTCGTCCAGCAAACAAAAAGGTGCTGGGTTGAGTTGAAAAATAGCAAACACCAAGGCAATGGCTGTGAGTGCCTTTTGCCCGCCAGACAACAAATGAATGGTCTGGTTTTTTTGGCCCGGTGGCTGCGCCATCACCTGAACACCTGAGTCCAAAATTTCATCGCCCGTCATAACCAAGCGAGCACTGCCACCGCCAAACAATTCAGGGAACATGCGCCCAAAATGTTCGTTGACTATTTTGAAAGTACCGGCCAATAGATCTCTGGTTTCAGCGTCAATTTTCTTAATGGCATCTTCAAGCGTGGTCATGGCTTCGGTTAAATCGGCGGTCTGTGCGTCCAAGAACGCCTTGCGTTCACGGGATGTTGTCAACTCTTCTAATGCAGCCAAATTCACAGCACCCAGAGCCACAATTTCCCGATTCAGGCGATCGATTTCAGATTGCAAGCCCGTTAAGCGAACTTGGCCTTCCTCAATTGATTTGGCCAAGGCCTCAAGATCTGCCTCAGCATCAAGCAGCAACTGCGTGTATTGCTCAAGTCCTAAACGTGAAGCTTGTTCTTTGAGTTGCAGCTCGGTAATTCTTTGGCGCATGGGATCAAGTTCACGCTCAAAACTCATGCGGCGTTCATCACTGGCGCGCAAGCGCGCCGTGAGGTCGTCGTACTCACTGCGCTTGGCTCCCAATACCTGCTCCCTCTCCATTTTCATGGCCAATGCATTTTGCAAACCGGCCTGAGCCGCTGCATCGGTAAGCCGGGACAATTCTTCCTTGGCTCGTTCTTGCTCATCTGCAATCGATTTAATTTGCTGGACCGCAGTTTCTAGTCCACGCTGCAATTCTGAGCGCCTGGCTTCTAGGCTGCGCTGTGAAAAAGTGGCTTCTTGTGCCAAACGTTCAAGCGTTCGTTGCTGCTCACGACATTCTGACAGTTTGCGCTCAGCTTCAATCACGCGCTCATCAAGTTGTGCGTGGCGTTCTTGACTGTCAGCCAACTGCATGTCGAGTTCTTCAAATCGAGCTTCAGCCGTGATTCGACGCTCTTGAAGCTCTTCTAAGTGAAGGTCAATTTCTGCCATGTCATTGGCGATTTGCTCAGTGCGATCGCGAGTTTGGTCTGCCCATTGCGAAAGTCGAAGTGTTTCAACCTGGAGTTCGTGGGCTTTCGATTGAGCCTCTGAGGCTTCTTGCCTGGCCGATACCAACCGTTGCGCAGCATCAGAATACGCTGCTTCAGCACGAACGGAGGCTGACCTTGTTTCTTCTGCGATCAATGTTTGAGCACGCAATTGCTTTTCGAAGTTTTCAATGTCTTGGGCGCGCGCCAAGAGGCCTGCTTGTTCAGAATCAGGGGCATAAAAACTGACACTGTGTTTGCCAACGGCATGACCCGTCTGAACTACAAAGCATTCGGCGCCTTGCAGTTGATCACGCCAAGCCATGGCGTCTTCCAAAGAAGGCGCTGTGAAATAACCTTGAAGCCAATCGGTGAGCAAAGCCGAGAGGCCAGCATCAGAAAGTCTGAGCAAATCGGAAAGGGGTCGGCAAGCAGCAGGCAGTCCTTTTCGAGCTGCTGTTTGAGTGGCATTTGGCGGTGAATAAAACGAGAGTTTGGCTGGCGGCGCATCGGATGCAAAAGCCTTCACCATGTCAAGGCGCGAAACCTCAAGCGATGAAAGCTTCTCGCGAAGCGCAGATTCCATGGCATTCTCCCAACCGGGTTCCATGTGCATCTTGCTCCACAAGCCTTGCAGCTGATCAAGGCCGTGTTTGTTCAACCAGGGCTTGAGTTTGCCGTCGGTTTTGACTTTTTCTTGGAGTGATTTAAGGGCTTCAATCTTGGCAGTGAGATCTGCCAATTTGGCAGACTCGTCGTTCACAGACTGCTGCTGATCTCGGCGCTCTTGATCCAATCTTGGGGTTTGTTCTTCTAACTCTTGCAAGGTGGTGTTGCACAACTTTGCCAAAGTGTCTGCTTGCGCCAATTGCGCTTTCAATTGAACAAGTCCTTGCTCGTCTGGGGCATCCAGTGCATTTCGATCAGCCAACAAGCGCTCTCGCCTGGTTGAGAGTTGTCGAGTTTGGTCTTCGATGTTGCGTTGATCGGCCGCCAGCACCTGAATTTGCTGTTGAACCTGCACCACACTGCCTCTTTGCTCGTTGGCTTTGGCTTGTGCTTGCCGCAGGACTTCTTCCAAATCAGGCAAGGCTTGGGCTTGGTCCTCGACTTGTGCAGCCAATGTGATGGTTTGATCTTCGGCTTGCAGGGCTTGTTCTGCCAACGCTTCCAACTCTGCCAGGGCTTGTATTTGCTTTTCGGACCACTCTGTAGACTGGGCCTGCAATTGAAGCAGGCGCTGCTCAGCACGCTGGCGACCTTCCACCACGAAGCGAATTTCAGCTTCTAACTTGGAAACTTCAGCACTGGCCTCGTACAACAAGCCTTGCGCCTGGTTGACTTGATCGCCAGCGGCATAGTGCGCTTGACGCACGGTTTCTAGGTCTGCCTCAACATGCCTCAAATCGGCGATACGCGCCTCTAAATCAATGACGGCCTTGTCTACATCAGCTTTGATTTTGACTTGATCGGTTTCTGCATCTGCGCGTTTGATGAACCAAAGCTGCTGCTGCTTTAAAGAGCTGTCGGCTTTTAAAGCATTGAACCGCTGAGCCACTTCGGCCTGCTTCTCCAACTTTTCCAAATTGGCATTCAATTCGCGCAGAATGTCATCAACACGCGTTAGGTTTTCTCTGGTATCTGACAGGCGATTTTCAGTTTCGCGGCGCCGTTCTTTGTATTTGGAAACACCTGCAGCTTCTTCCAAAAACAATCGCAATTCTTCCGGCCTGGACTCAATGATTCTGCTGATGGTGCCCTGACCAATGATGGCGTAAGCACGGGGGCCTAAGCCTGTTCCCAGAAAAACATCTTGGACATCGCGTCGACGCACGGGTTGGTTGTTGATGAAATAACTGCTGTTGCCGTCTCGTGTCAAAACGCGTTTAACCGCTATTTCTAAAAATTGCCCCCACTGCCCACCCGCACGGTGGTCTGCATTGTCAAAGACCAATTCAACGCTGGCCCGACTGGCCGGCTTGCGAGTGTTGGTGCCATTGAAGATAACGTCTTGCATGGATTCACCACGCAATTCGGAAGCTTTGGATTCCCCCAAAACCCAGCGGCATGCGTCCATGATGTTAGATTTTCCGCAACCATTGGGGCCGACAACTCCGACCAACTGCCCAGGGAGGACAAAATTGGTGGGTTCTGCAAAGGATTTGAATCCAGATAATTTGATGGAATTGAGGCGCACAGGTGTCAGAAATTAGGTCAGATGGCACAACTCGCGCCACAAGCCTGCATGTTAACCGACCCAAGGGCCCCATCAGGCTGTAAAACACCTGAAATTGAACTCAAAAACAGCCCCACAATTGCCGGATAATTGGGGCATGAACCCCCTCTTGGCCACCCTACAACCCTACCCCTTCGAGCGCCTCCGCCAATTGTTCGCAACGGTAAGCCCACCCACAGACCGCGCACACATTAGTTTGGGCATTGGCGAGCCCAAACACGCAACGCCCGAATTCATCAAAACCGCCCTCAAAGCCTCGCTGGATACAGCACTGTCTGGCTATCCAGCCACTGCCGGAGAATTGCGCATGCGGGAGGCGTGTGCCCAATGGCTCCAGCGCAGATACCGCATTGAAATTCAAGCCAGCACCCAAATTTTACCCGTCAATGGCTCAAGAGAAGCCCTTTTTTCCCTGGCTCAAGCAGTCATAGACCCCACAAAACCAGGTGCACGTGTGGTCAGCCCCAATCCCTTCTATCAAATTTACGAAGGTGCCACGCTGTTAGGGGGTGCCGAGCCCTACTACGTG
>SXXD01000294.1 GCA_005789685.1 Burkholderiales bacterium | reverse complement strand
GGATGCCAAAGTCTTTATTGAGTTGTGGGTCAAGGTTCGCTCTGGCTGGGCCGACGACGAAGCGCGTGTTCGCTCCTTCGGTTACGAGTAAAAAGGGCAGCCCATGGCCGCTGTCTTGAAACGAATTTCGGATGAGCCTGCTTATGTGCTTCACCGCTACGACTGGAGCGAGTCCAGCCTTATCTTGGAAGTCTTCACTCGGCATCATGGGCGCATTGCCTTGGTTGCCAAAGGTGCCAAGAAACCAAGCTCCTCGTTCAGGCCTGTTTTATTGCCGCTTCAAGCTATTCAGGTAACCTATGGTGGCGATGCCGACATTCGAACCTTGAAGTCAGTAGAGTGGATCGGTGGGCATGTCATGCCAACTGGAGATGCGCTCCTTTCGGGGTACTACCTGAATGAGTTGTTGCTGCGCCTCTTGGCGCGCGATGATCCTCATTCCAAATTGTTTGATGCCTACGCTGCCACCGTGCGCGTCATGGCCACAGAGCCAGGCGAATTGCTGCAGGCGTCTCTCAGAGTGTTTGAGTTGCTGTTGCTTCGAGAGATTGGACTGCTGCCCAGTTTGAATTCTCAGACCCTCACCATGGCTGACCTGGATGAGGCGAGAGACTATTGTTTGGTGCCCGAAGGCGGCTTGCGATTGGCGCATCGCGATGATCGTCACGCCCTGAGCGGCGGTCAATGGCTGGCGCTGCAAAACGCCTTGGATGGAGAATCCCCCTTTACAGACACGCTTCGTTTGAGCTTAAACATGTTGACGCCACTTCGTACCCAACTTCGCACCTTACTCAATTACCATTGTGGTGTCGGCACTTTAAAGACCCGTCAAATGATGATCGACATTCAAAGTTTGTGAGACCTTCATGACCCCTCATTCCAAAACGGCGCTGTCCGTCAATGTCAACAAAGTAGCCTTGCTGCGCAATTCACGCCACTTGGGTATTCCCAGTGTTCTGAAAGCGGCTCAGATGTGCCTAGAAGCGGGTGCCCAGGGTATTACCATTCACCCCCGCCCCGATGAGCGCCACATTCGTGCCGCCGACGTGTTGGATCTGGCCAACTTGATGAAGCGTTGGCCAGGCAGGGAATTCAACATTGAAGGCAATCCGTTTCACCAATTGATGGATTTTGTGAGAACTTACCGGCCGCACCAAGTGACCTTCGTGCCCGACAGCGAGGGCCAACTCACCAGCGATCACGGCTGGTCATTTCCCAAAGATGCCGACACACTGAAGCCCTTGATTGACGAGTGCAGGTCCTTAGGGGTTCGCGTCAGTTTGTTCATGGACCCTGAGCCCAAGCAAATGGTTTTTGTGAAGCAAATCGGCGCTGATCGTGTGGAGTTGTACACCGAGCCCTACGCCGCAAGCTTTGGAACACCGACGAACGATGCTTGTTTGGCAGAGTACGTTAGGACTGCTAAGGCAGCCATCGAGCAAGGCTTGGGCGTCAATGCCGGACATGATTTGAACCAAGACAACCTGCCCAAATTTGCACAAGCTGTGCCGGGTTTGTTGGAGGTCTCCATTGGCCACGCCTTGATGGCCGACGCACTAGAGGTGGGATACGCTGCTACAGTGCGTGGCTACTTAAATGCCTTAGGCCGATGATCAAAGCCCTGGCCCCTTTATTTTGAATTGAACGAGTAGACTTCCAACATGATTTACGGCATCGGTACCGATCTGTGTGATGTCAGGCGCATCAGAGCCAGCTTGGAAAAGCACGGCGACCGTTTTGCTCAAAAGGTTTTGAGCGACCAGGAGTTTGCAACTTACAAAGCGCGCAGCGCCAGATGGCCAGAACGCGGTGTACGTTATGTGGCCACACGATTTTCTGCCAAGGAAGCTTTTAGCAAGGCCATTGGCATGGGTATGCGCATGCCCATGACATGGCGCTCGTGCGAAATTGGCAAACTGCCTTCTGGCCAGCCTGTGATTGTTTTGCACGATGCCTTGAAAATCTGGTTTGAGACCCAACATCTAAAAGCACACATCAGCGTCACTGACGAAGCAGATTACGCGGGAAGTTATTGCATCGTGGAAAAAACCAAATGAATATCCAAGCCCCTCTCATCATCGACATTGAAGGCTTTGAGCTCACAGCTGCCGACAAAAAACGACTCAAAAACCCGTTGACGGGCGGCCTCATTTTGTTTGGACGCAATTGGCAAAGCCGCGCGCAGCTCACGGCTTTGTGTGCAGACATCAAGGCTGTTCGAAAAGATGTGTTGATTTGCGTCGACCATGAAGGCGGCAGAGTTCAACGTTTTAGAAACGATGGCTTCACACATTTACCTGCCATGCGACGATTGGGCGAAATGTGGGCCCAAGATGGCAAAGGTCTGGCCGGTGAAGGTGTTTTAAAGGCTTGCAAAGCCGCCACAGCAGTGGGCTACTTATTGGCTGCAGAGTTGCGCGCCTGTGGTGTTGATTTAAGTTTCACACCCGTTCTTGATTTGGACTATGGCGAAAGCAGTGTCATTGGTGATCGCGCTTTCAGCCGCGATGCCCGCAATGTCAGTTTGCTGGCCAAAAGTCTGATGCATGGCTTGCAGCGTGCAGG
>SXXD01000293.1 GCA_005789685.1 Burkholderiales bacterium | reverse complement strand
GTCGGCCTTCACAATGCCCCAGTGGTCAATAATCAGGGCATTGGTGAGCACGCAATCCATGGCGCCTTCTGCGTTGGTGCGCTGCGATTGCGACATGCCATCGCGAATGGTTTTGCCGCCACCAAACTTCACTTCTTCGCCGTAGCTGCCGGCCTGTAATGTGAAATCTTTTTCAACTTCAATGATGAGCTCGGTGTCGGCCAAGCGAACACGGTCACCTACGGTGGGGCCAAACATTTCGGCGTAAGCGCGTTTGTTGATATGGGCCATGTCAAGAAACTTTCTTGGAAGGCGCGTCAAGCGCGCCGTTGGTCAGGGCTCTAAAGCCATAGATCACGCGGTCGCCAGCGTAGTCGACCAATTCAACGGTGCGTTGTTGGCCTGGTTCAAATCGAACGGCGGTGCCTGAAGCCAGATTGAGTCGCATGCCATGCGCTGCAGCTCTGTCAAAGCTCAGACCGCCATTGGTTTCAGCAAAGTGATAGTGCGATCCCACTTGAATGGGGCGATCGCTGGTGTTTTGAACCACCAGTGTGCAGGTCCGTCTGCCAACATTGAGGTCGTGGTGGCCTTCGTCGATGAGGAGTTCGCCGGGTGTCATGAGCTGGCTTTCAAACTTGACTGAACCAAAAAACAAAAGCAAGGATGCAGGCTGTGCACAGTGATCCCAAAACCAAAGCGCGAGCTTGGCTTAAATTGCCTTTGATGTATTGCGCAACGCCCATGCCGCCAAAGTTGACGAAAGCAAGGGCTGCAATGAAGCCAATGGCATAGCTCATGAAGTCTGAGGCATGCGCGCCCAGCCCGTGGGGCTCACCATGGCCTGCATGAGCGAAAGCCAAACTTGCGCTGCAAGAGGCAAAACAGATGGCAATCAGTTTGAAGATTTGGTTTTTTTGTGTGTGCATGGGGCACTCCTGAATTGAAATGGCAACTGAAAAAAGGGGGCGTTAAAAAGAAGTCAAACAATGGGTTGATGGACGGTCACTAGCTTGGTGCCGTCTGGAAACGTAGCTTCTACCTGTATATCGGGAATCATTTCGGCAATACCGTCCATGACATCTTCGCGAGTTAGAAGGGTGCGGCCTTCGCTCATGAGTTGTGCAACGGTTTTGCCATCGCGCGCGCCCTCCATCACGGCTGCGCTGATGTAAGCAACAGCTTCCGGGTAATTCAATCTGAGGCCTCGAGCTTTTCTTCTTTCAGCCAAAAGCCCAGCAGTGAAAATCAGCAGTTTGTCTTTTTCGCGTGGCGTCAGTTCCATGGTGCACTCGCTTAGAAATGTTCAGATTCAAGCTTACCTCATGCAACATGCCAGCCCCAAAAAATTATTCATGCCGAGGTATGCACCGCAATCGTGCAATCTGATTTTGGTGCCAAGCGAATTCCTATGCACAAATTTGGGTCATTTCTGGTTATCTCCTGTGCATTTCACTTTTACTACCTACAAGGCTTATACGAGGATTTACTGTTGCATTGAGTGGTCGCCACTCTGTACGTAAGGGAAAACCAACAGGTTGGCACAGCCCTTGCAAAAGGCTAAACGGCGTTGTAGTTCTTCGCTTGTTTACCAACCTTCCTTAATTTGATTGGAGTGCTCTTATACTTCAAGCGCATTTTGGATTTGCCCTTGGCCACGCCCAATATGCGCATGATTTTGTTTGTGCTGACGGGCTTGACCTTGCTCGGATTCTTTTTGCTGGCACGTTGGCTCATTCGCAGCAAGTTTGGCCGCGTGCTACAAGCCATTCGCGATGCTGAGTCTCGCGTCATGTTCTCGGGTTACTCGCCGCTGCCTTACAAGCTCAGTATCTGGGTCATCTCGGCCGTCATGTGTGGTGTGGCGGGTGCTTTGTATGTGCCGCAAGTGGGCATCATCAACCCTGGTGAAATGAGTTCTGCCAACTCCATTGAAATTGCGGTTTGGGCGGCTGTGGGTGGCCGCGGCAGTTTGATTGGACCGGTGGTGGGAGCGTTCTTGGTAAACGGCGCCAAGAGTTGGTTGACCGTCTCCGCCCCCGAGTTTTGGTTGTATTTCTTGGGCGCCTTGTTCATTGCTGTGACCTTGTTCTTACCGCAAGGTGTGGTGGGCTTGGTGCAGCGCTTGAAGGGTGGTCGCTCATGACCCCTGATTTATTGAAGCAAGGTGCTGGGCGCGTGGCCAAGCAACTTGAAAAAGTCAGTACCGAAACTGAATCAGGAGGACGAGACGCCAGTTATGGCCGGGTGCATATCTCAGGCGAAGTAGATGTGTCGCATGGCCGTATTTTGTATTTGGAAGATGTCAGCGTGAGCTTTGACGGTTTCAAAGCCATCAACAAACTCTCACTTGACATTGCGCCCGGTGAGTTGCGTTGCATCATTGGCCCCAACGGAGCTGGCAAAACCACCATGATGGACATCATCACGGGCAAAACACGCCCCGATGAAGGGCAGGTGTTCTTTGGCAGCACCATCGATTTGCTGCGCCATAACGAGCCTGAAATTGCGCAATTGGGCATTGGTCGTAAATTTCAAAAGCCCACTGTGTTTGAGCAACTCAGCGTCTTTGAAAACTTGGAACTTGCACTCAAGACACCTAAAGACGTGAAGGCGTCTATGTTTTTCAAACTTGATTCAGTTCAATCAGATCGATTGGCGGAAGTGATTCACACCATTCACCTGGCCGACAGCGTGCTCACGCAAGCTGGCAATTTGAGCCATGGCCAGAAACAATGGCTGGAAATTGGCATGTTGCTCATGCAAGACCCCAAGCTCTTGTTGTTGGACGAGCCTGTGGCTGGTATGACCGACCACGAAACAGAGCGCACGGCGGAGCTGTTTTTAACCCTCAAGGGCAAGCACTCTTTGATGGTGGTAGAGCACGACATGGGCTTTATCAAAACCATCTCTGACATCGTGACGGTGCTGTGCGATGGCTCGGTGTTGGCGCAAGGCACGCTGGACCAGGTTCAAGCCGATGAGCGCGTGATTGAAGTTTATTTAGGCCGTTGAGAAGTGGAATTGAGATGAATTTAACGGTACAAAATATTCAGCAGTTTTACGGCGGTTCTCACATCTTGCGCGATGTGAGTTTGGAAGCCAAGTTGGGTGAAGTGACTGTTTTATTGGGTCGCAACGGCGTGGGTAAAACCACCTTGTTGAAATCCTTGATGGGCGTGGTGCCAATCAAGAGCGGGTCGGTGGTTTTAGGCAACCTAGACCTGACTCGAGCAACACCCTATGAGCGCGCGCGCGCCGGTTTGGGCTATGTGCCTCAAGGCCGTGAAATCTTTGCTCGCTTAACCGTAGAAGAAAACTTGCAAATGGGTTTGGCCACGCAACCAGGCGGCACCCCTATTCCACCAGAACTGTTTGAATTGTTTCCCGTTCTCAAGCAAATGCTTCACAGACGTGGCGGCGATTTGTCTGGGGGTCAGCAACAACAACTGGCCATTGCGCGGGCATTAGCGGCCAAGCCCAAGTTGCTTATATTGGACGAGCCCACTGAGGGCATTCAGCCCAGCATCATCAAAGACATTGGCAGAGTGATTCGCAAATTGGCGGATGTGGGCTTGCAAGGCCAACGCATGGCTGTGTTGTTGTGCGAGCAGTACTACGACTTTGCAGAAGAGTTGGCCGACGCTTACATGGTGATGGAACGCGGCGAGGTGATTGCCAAGGGCCCCGGCCATGAAATGCAAGCCAAGGGCATTCGCCAGTTGGTGGCGATTTAAACGCTCCAAATTCTGGGTGGCGTGCTGGGCAAGGCCCACAGCGTGTGACGCCAAGTGGCCCATACTTGCTTGAGCAAGTCCATGGTGGGTTCAACCAAGGGTGACATGACGCGCAGTACAAGGACTTGCGGATGTGCAGACGTGATGCCAGCTTGGTGTTTTAAGGGGTGTGCTTCTATCACTTCGCGTGCAGCCTCCAGTGCTTTTTCGGCTCGCTTGG
>SXXD01000292.1 GCA_005789685.1 Burkholderiales bacterium | reverse complement strand
CCATGGTGGGTTCAACCAAGGGTGACATGACGCGCAGTACAAGGACTTGCGGATGTGCAGACGTGATGCCAGCTTGGTGTTTTAAGGGGTGTGCTTCTATCACTTCGCGTGCAGCCTCCAGTGCTTTTTCGGCTCGCTTGGGTTCAATGGCTGTGCCTGCCGCAAACACCAAACTGGCCAAACATTTTTGCCCTGCCAAGCCCATAGGGCTGTTAAGCCAGCGTGTGTCGCTGCCTCGAATATTGCCTTTTTCCAACCACACACCCGAAATTTCCAAATGTTGTTGAAAGTGGCCTTGCGTAAATGACAGCTTGGAAGTGGGAAGTCCTAAAGCCGTCACATCCCATGCAATCAGTTCTGCACCTGGGTCCAAATTGAAGATGGCGCGATTGGTGGCTTCACAGTCGTTGTAGGCAATGGCTTCCAGCGGTAGCCACTCTAGCCGAGCACCATCAGACACGTGTGCTACAACTTGCTGAAGGGCAGGGTGCCCCCCCGATTTGTAAAACCGAGTAGCACCCGGCGTGCTGACCAAGCCATGCGCACCTTTGGCCACACTCACCTGAATGTCTAGTGTGTCGCCGCCCACCAAGCCACCTGGTGGATGCACCAGCACGTTGTGACAAATTTGGTCGCCTTCTGGGTAAAGGCTTTGCAAAATTCGCAGCGGGCCTTGGTGCAAATACCGGGCCACGCTACGCTGAGACTCATGGGTGTAATCAAGTTTGAGTTCAGCGCGCCATGCCATATGAACGGATGTTATTTAGTAGATGATTGCTGAAGGGCGATCAAGGTCCAAAGCTTCTTGTCTGTTTCCGTCAACCTTTCGGAGTTATCGACTGCAGACTGGAACTTCTCTTGGTCTGTTAGCAAGCTGAGTTGCCTGACTTGTCCAAGCAAATGTTTGTAGTGCTCGATCGTGTGGTCTGTGTTGGCTGCAATTTTATGCAGTGGTAACACAGAAACATCCTCCATCAATTCATGCTCTCTGTTGGCTTTGTCGATGAGTAATCTGACTTCTTCATCCGATAAATGCAGGCGTTTAGATTCAGTTCGGATGTATTCAATTTCTTTTTCATTTAAGTGGCCGTCTGCTAGCATTTCATAAATTGTATTGACCAAAGACTCCCGATCTCTTTTCAGTTGATCGGTAAAGGCAGAAGACAAAATCGCAGCAGGAATGGCAAAAATACCAATGCCAATCAGCGACAAGACAATGGTCATGGCCCTGCCTGCGGGCGTGACAGGTGATATATCGCCATAGCCGACAGATGCCAGCGTGATGACAGCCCAATAAATGGCTTGTGGGATATTTTCAAACTTATCGGGCTGCGCTTCGTGCTCAAACAAAAATCCCAAGCTGGCTGTCATGACTACCAGCAAGAGCATGATGAAGGTAGATGCCGCCATGACGGGCCATTCCCGAGCAATCACTTTGGACAGCGATTGCGTGGCACCTGTGTAGCGACTCAATTTGAGAAGCCGCAAAAGCCTGAAGACTCGCATAAAGCGAAGATCAATCAGATGGTGCAGGAACACTTCCAAGAAGAAGGGTGCAATCGCCAGAATATCAATGATTGAGGAAGTTGATTTGGCCATTTTCAAGCGCCCACTGACTGCGCGTTTATAGCCAGGCTCTTCCACACAGCAATACATCCGGAGGCAATATTCAAGTGTGAAAATACCCACGGCGATGGCTTCAAGAATGATGAATTCAAGATTAAACAAGTAATGAATACCTTGCACTGACTCCAAGATCACAGCCAGCACCGAGACGATCACCCAAATCACAATGAAGGTGTCAAAGATGGTGTGCAAACTGCCACCGTATTCACTTGGAAACACCACGGCATGAACTTTTTGCCTGAAGGTCCGCCCTTGGTTGGCAACAACAAACTCTTTGTAAGCAGGTATCAATATCCTGAAGAGTTTCAGAATACGCAGCAGCCTGAGCGAACGAAGGTAGCGCAGATCGACTGAAATAAAGGCTTGCAAGAAGAAGGGCAGAATGGCGATCAAATCAATCAAGGCAAATGGACTGACGACATAGCTGCCGCGCGCATACTTGCGTTTCTTGAACTCTTCATCTTCAGGGGCCAAGTAAAAACGCAGAAGGTATTCAATTGTGAACACCATCACTGAGAAAATATCAAAGAAATCAAACCATTTTTCATAAGCTTGCGAAATGGCTGGAATTTGTTCGAACACCAGTGCAAACAAATTGCCAACAATCAAAATGACAATCCACTTGTCAATGGTTTTTTGATAGTTGCCTTCTATGTGGGGGTCAAGAAGCCACGAGTAAAGCCACTTTCTGAATGGCAAATCACTTGAAATGTGGACATCTTCATGGTGAAGCAGTTGGTCTTCTAAGGTGTGATCAGACATGTCGGCCTCTTTTTAGAATTCAAGTTCGTCGACTTTGATGGGGTAACCACCTTTGTCGCACACCGTTAACTTGAGTGATATTTTGGTGTCAATGGCGTCAAGGCTAAGCAACTGTGATGTGATAGAAGGGATGGCTGACCCAGGAGGCGTTGGCACGATTTTTTCCAAAACGATTGAGCCTACAGTTGATCTGTCTTTAGGGTCGCATTTGGCAATAAATTCAAGGGGTTGGCCAGTGAAGGCATTCGACTGGTTTTGCAGTTCTTTGACGTTTTGCAAAATAGCCTCAAAGCAATCACCCCATCGCCGTCTTTCATCTGCACTGGCAGAGCAACTTTCAATGGCGAAGTTCTCTTGCAGTCTGGGATCGCTGTTTTCCTTCAGCCACTTCACCCAGGCTTCGCCATTGTTTTTAGTGACTTCATTTTTCATCCCATCGCGGTAAGCAAGCACACCCACCCAAGCCACCAGCACAAGCATGCAGCCCAGAAAAATGAGGAAAAGGGTATCGCCTAAATTTGGCTTTCCCGAAGTGACGGGTGTTGGTTGGGGGGGCGCATTCTTATGAAACTCTCCGTCTTCTATTGGCTGGACTGGATCTGTCATTGATGAAATTCCCCGCATTGCTGCACACATTGGTTGACGATGGTCAACTCAATACAAGGGTGCATGGTAAGGAATCGGCTCTAAAGGTCAAGCCTTTAGAACCAATCTGGCAAAAACTCTTTCAACGAAGTGCTTATTCGTTGTTTGTGCTGCGATGCGCCCAAGCCGTGGTGTGCTTTTCAATGTAGCTAAAAAGCTCGTACATGACCATGGCCATGGCGCCAACCACCACCAAGCCAGAGAAAGCCAAGCCCATTTGCATGGCAGAGCCT
>SXXD01000291.1 GCA_005789685.1 Burkholderiales bacterium | reverse complement strand
TCGTCCATAGTCTGTCTTTTGAGTGACTGGGTTGCAAAAATTTGTCGCCTGAGGGACCCTGTCTTACTCGTAGCGAGGTTTTTCTTTGTTTAAAAAGGCTGAAATACCAATGCCTGCGTTGACATGGTGCAAATTCTTCACAAAATGATCGCGCTCCAAAGCCAATTGGTGGTGAAAGGATGCGGCATCTGCTTCATTGATCAGCTCCTTGATGCTGGTCAAGGCATTGTGGGCTTTTTGATTTAACAGGCTGGCCAAAGTAAGGGCGGTGCCCAGTGCTTGTCCAGGTTCACACAATCTGTTGACCACACCCAGCTGATGAAGTCTTTCTGCAGACATGCGCTCGCCCAGCATCAACAACTCGGTGGCCAATTGGCGAGGCACACTCCGAGATAAACTCCAAGTGCCACCGCCATCAGGTGACAGCGCAATGTTGCTGTAAGCCATGACAAACACACTGTTTCGTGCCGCCACAATCATGTCGCAGGCCAAGGCCAAAGAAAATCCTGCGCCAGCTGCAGGACCTTCAACCGCTGCAATGACGGGCTTTGGAAAAGTACGAATAGCCTCTATCCAGTTGTGCAGACCTTCGATACTTTGAGCTTGATGCTCTGGTGGCTGTTGGCGGTTGGTGTTCAGTCTTTGCAAGTTGCCGCCAGCACTGAACAAGGCCCCCTCGCCGGTAATGACCACGCTTTTAATTTCAGGGCTTGACTCGGCCACGCTCAGTGCCTCGACGCCTGCCGCATACATTTCTGGGCCGAGCGCATTCTTGTGCTCAGGATTGCTCAAGGTCAGAATGAGTGTGGCACCTTCGCTGGTGCTGAGCAGTTGAGCTGACATGCTTTAGTCCTCGGTATGGAGTAAGGACAAGCCAATGGCGCCTCGGCGACGCAACCATGGGCTTGGGCGATACCTTGGATCGCCATAGACGGTTTGTAAATTGAAGAGCACTTCCAAAACATTGGTAGGGCCTAATTTGTCACCCAGTGCAAGTGGGCCCAAGGGGTAGCCAAGGCCCAAAGTGACGGCAATGTCCAAATCTTGCGGTGTGCAAACACCTTGTTGGCACATGTCAGAAGCAATGTTCACGATGTTGGCCACAACGCGTTGAGTGATGAAGCCGCCGCTGTCACGCACCACGCTGACAGCTTTACCATCTTTGGCAAACAGGGCGTGTGCTGCATCGCGCATGTCAGATCGGGTGGCCGGGTTGGTGGCCAATACGCGTCGTTTGGTGGCCGCATCGTCAAACAGCATGTCAATGCCAATGGTGCGCGCTGGGTCAAGGCGCTCCACCACGGCCACGGTGGTGACATCAAAGCCTAAAGGCGCAACAAGGGTTAGAGCGAGCGGGGAAGGTGATGCACCCGTTTCAAGGGTGGAGCCCAAATTTTTGAGGAGCTGTAAAAGTTCGAGGCGTCTTGTGGCACGAGGAGAGACCCAAACAGGCGGAAACTCTTTGACTTGCGGCACGGCAGGTTCTGGGGTCACAACTGCTTTACCGTCTGTGTATGTGTAGAAACCCTCACCCACTTTTTTGCCCACCACGCCCCCTGCCAAACGCTGGGCTGTGATGACGCTGGGGCGGTAGCGAGGCTCTTGGTAGTACTGGTTATAGATGGATTCCATGACAGGATGTGACACATCCAAAGCCGTCAAATCGAAGAGCTCGAAGGGGCCCAATTTGAAACCAACTTGGTCTTTCAAAATTCGATCAATGGTGGCGAAATCTGCCACGCCTTCAGACACGATGCGCAAAGCTTCAGTGCCGTAGCCGCGGCCTGCATGGTTGACAATGAAGCCCGGTGTGTCGTGTGCTTGAACAGCTGTGTGCCCCATTTGTTTGGCAAACTCAGTCAGTCGAAGGCAGACCTCAGGGTTGGTTTTTAGACCGGCAATGACTTCCACCACCTTCATCAATGGCACAGGATTGAAGAAGTGATAGCCCGCAAATTGGGCGGGTCGCTTCAGCGCTGCAGCGATGGCCGTGACGGAAAGTGAAGAGGTGTTAGTGACCAATACTGTGGTCTCAGGGACCAGGTTCTCTAGTTCAACAAACAAGCTTTTTTTAATGTCGAGTCTTTCAACAATGGCCTCGACAATTAACTCGCAATCTTTCAAATCTTGCAGGCTGCTAGCTGTTTTCAAATTTGTTTTGTAATTGGCAACGGTGTTTGCTTCAAGACGGCCTTTAACGACAAGTGAGTCCCATACTTGGTACACGGCCTCTTTGGCTTTGAGCGAGGCATCTGCTTGAGTGTCATAGAGGAAAACAAGACTTCCCGCTTGCGCAGCAATTTGGGCAATGCCACGTCCCATGGCACCTGCGCCAATGACGGCGACTTTGTTGAATGCACTGTTCATGATCTGAATGAGATTTGTTTTAAATGTTCAAGCAGAAAAAATCTACTTGTGGCCTCTTAGCGGCGAACTTGCAAGGCGCCAGGGTTGACGATGTTGGTGGGCGTGCCTTTGATGAAGTTGACCACGTTGTCAAATGCGGCACCGAAGTACAACTCGTAACTGTCCTTTTCCACATAACCAATGTGGGGCGTGCAAATGCAGTTTTCCAATCGCAACAGCGCATGCCCCTGCAAAATGGGTTCGTGTTCAAACACATCGATGGCTGCTAAACCTGGCCGGCCCCGATTGAGCGCACTGATGAGGGCATCGGGTTCTATGAGCTCGGCGCGCGATGTGTTCACAATCATGGCAGTGGTTTTCATGCGCGACAGATCTTCCAAGGTGACAATGCCGCGGGTTGCATCGTTAAGCCTAAGGTGCACTGAAAGCACATCGCTTTGCTCAAAAAGTGCTTCGCGTGTACTGGCAGGAATATGGCCGTCGCTTGCCGCTTTTTCGCGCGAAGCTTCACTGCCCCAGACAAGCACTTGCATGCCGAAAGCCTTGGCGTAGCCCGCAACCAATTGGCCTATTTTTCCATAACCCCAAATGCCCATTGTTTTGCCCCTGAGCACAGTGCCTAAACCAAAGTTACTGGGCATGGACGCGCTTTTTAAACCTGACTGTTGCCAAGCGCCATGCTTGAGATTGCCAATGTATTGGGGAACTCGGCGGGCCGCCGCCATGATCAATGCCCAAGTTAATTCGGCCGGTGCATGGGGCGATCCAGTGCCTTGCGCAACGGCGATGCCACGCCCAGAGCAGGCCTCTAAATCAATGTGGGAACCGGCAGCGCCTGTTTGGGAAATGAGCTTGAGGCGCGGGAGTTTTTCAAGCAATTGCCGGTTGAGGTGGGTGCGTTCGCGAATGAGGACCAAGATGTCTGCGTCTTTTAAGCGAACAGACAACTGCCCCAAACCCTTAACTGTGTTGGTATAGACCTTGGCGTTGTAGGCCTCGAGTTTGGCGGCGCAATCTAGTTTTCGGACGACATCTTGATAGTCGTCAAGGATCACAATATTCATAGGCACTATTGTGCCTTGCCTAGAGGCCCCCATTGGGGAGGCGGATAAAATTTAGCCCTTAACGACTCTGAAAATCAGTGGGTGAGGCTGGGCTTTTTCTGGGCTTCAAGTGCGACCAGCCTGTCAAGTTCTGCGCAGACATCGGACATGCGGCCAGAAATGACCATGCGACCTGCGCAATGGGGTGTTTCGCCTTGTTCAGAGACACGAAGAACTCGCAAAGCACGATGTTGGGCGAGCGTGTGGGTCTGGGGTAAGTTGGCAATGGAAGGTGTCTGAGCAAAGGGAGCAGTCTGCTCAAGTTGAGCAACTGCACTCATGAATTTTTGAATGCCGTTGTAAATGCTAGAAATACCGAAAAGAGCGATGGTCATGGGAAGCCTTTTGAATTGGGAGTTTGGGATTACATCAAGAGCGTGTTGCGAATGAGGCCGACCGCCAAGCCTTCGATGTCGAAGGGCTCGCCTGGGTTGACCAAGATAATGGGGTAGTCGGGGTTTTCTGGAAGAAGTTCAATGCGGTCTGCTTGACGGCGCAGGCGCTTGACAGTGACTTCGTCGCCGAGGCGGGCCACTACAATTTGACCATTGCGAACCTCTTTGGTGGCTTTGACGGCCAGCAAATCGCCATCCATGATGCCTGCGTCTCGCATGGACATGCCGCGCACACGAAGCAAGTAGTCGGGTTGCTCTTGGAAAAGGTGGCTTTCGACATGGTAGGTGCGATCGATGTGTTCTTGGGCCAAAATAGGTGAGCCTGCTGCCACGCGGCCAATGAGCGGCAATGCCAATTGGGCAAAACCAGGCAGTGGTAGGCTGAACATGTCAGTGGATTGGCGTACGCTGTTTCGGGACGAACCTTTGAGTCGAATGCCTCTGGAAGTGCCGCTGACCAAATCGATGGCGCCTTTTCGGGCTAGGGCTTGAAGGTGTTCTTCTGCGGCGTTGGCCGATTTGAAGCCTAATACTTGGGCAATTTCGGCTCGGGTAGGCGGTGCGCCCGTTTCGGCAATGGTTTTTTGGATAAGTTCCAAAATTTCTTGCTGTCTGGCTGTGAGCTTGGGTTGATCGTGCATGATGCAGTCCTTTGAAGGTTTCTGAAGTCAAATAACTGTGTTCTTATCCAGTTACTGTATTTTTAACCAGTCTTTTTATAAATGCAAGCAAAAAATCAAAAAATTGTTGTTTTAGGCACAGGTGGCACCATTGCGGGCGAATCTGAATCTGCCGATGAAGGCTTGTCATACAAACCTGCTCAGCGCGGCATTGGTGAGCTGTTGAAGTCTGCAAGCAGCACCCCATTGCCTTGGCCAGAAATTTTGGCGGCTTGCCAATTTGAGGCTGAACAAGTGGCGCAATTGGACAGCAAGGACATGGACTTTGAAACATGGACCCGCTTGGCACAGCGTTGTGATCATTGGTTAGCACAAGACGATGTGACTGCGCTTGTGATCACGCATGGCACGGACACCTTAGAGGAGACGGCCTATTTTTTATCTCAGGTTCTTAATCATTCAAAACCGATTGTCTTCACGTGTGCCATGCGGCCGGCCAATTTCAAAGATGCAGACGGCCCGCAAAATTTAAGAGATGCCCTGGTGGTTGCGGCTTCCACCACGGGGGCAGGGGTTTGGCTGGTGGCTGCAGGCGAAATTCACCACAGTCAGTTTGTTCAAAAAGTGCACCCTACCAGGTTGAATGCTTTTGATTCAGGTGAAACGGGTGCTGCAGGCAGTGTTCAAAATGACAAGGTTCTGTGGTTTGAAAACTTCAACAAGCCCTTGCCAAGCTTAAGGCTGCATGTCTCTCAATTGCCTTTGCCAGCGCAATGGCCATGGGTAGAGATTGTCATGAACCATGTCAGTGCTAGCCAGAAGCATGTGGATGCTTTGGTCAACGCAGGCGTTCAAGGTGTGGTGTTTGCAGGAACGGGCAACGGCTCAGTCAGTTCCAAAATGAAGGAAAGTTTACTGAGGGCTCAAATTGAACAAGTACAAATTCGATTAAGCAGCCGTTGCAATCAGGGCGCTGTGGTGCCTACTGTCAACCATGTGTTTGATGCTTCGGGTGCATTAAGCCCCGTTAAAACCAGAGTGGCCTTGCTGCTGGACATCATGTCACAACAGCAAAGCCACTGAATCAGTTAAAGCCTAAGTGGCTTGGGCCTATATAGCGCTGAGTGCCTTACTTTGTTGAGCCAAAAGCTTGCTGAGCACGCTGGGTAATTTCCTCGACAGAACCCATGCCGCTGATGACGCGGTATTGGGGCGCAGCTTGTGGTTCACGTTGCGCCCAATCTGAGTAGTACGCCACAAGCGGCCGTGTTTGTTGGCTGTAGACATCCAAACGCTTTTTCACAGTTTCTTCTTTGTCGTCTTCACGTTGGACCAATGGCTCACCGGTGACGTCGTCTTTGCCTTCAGTTTTGGGTGGATTGAATTTGACGTGGTAAGTGCGGCCAGATGCAGGGTGTGAACGGCGTCCACTCATGCGTTCAACGATGGCCTCGAAGGGTACGTCAATTTCAAGCACATAGTCCAATTTCACGCCAGCTGCCTTCATGGCATCAGCTTGCGGAAGAGTGCGTGGAAAGCCGTCGAACAAAAAGCCATTGGCACAATCGGCTTGGACAATACGTTCTTTAACAAGGTTGATGATGAGGTCGTCGCTGACCAAGCCACCGGATTCCATCACGGCCTTGGCTTGCAAGCCAAGAGGGCTACCGGCTTTGACTGCAGCGCGCAACATATCTCCAGTGGAAATTTGAGGAATGGCGTACTTACTGCAGATGAATGCGGCCTGCGTTCCCTTACCAGCACCTGGTGCACCTAAAAGAATAAGTCTCATGTAAGTCCCGAATAGTTATTGAATCTTTCGCCATGGCAAGGATGGCTGTCTTTGGAGAATATCATGCCAAGCATGTGTTTGCCTGACGACGGCAAGGCGTTGTTATCAGGGTTTGTACAGAGCCCTGACTCTTTCTAAATCTTCTGGGGTGTCGACTCCTGGACCCGGCACATCAGGGGTGATGTGAACAGCTATTTTGTGCCCGTGCCACAAGGCCCGCAATTGCTCTAAGGCTTCAGCCGTTTCGATGGGCGCAGGCTGCAAAGTTGGAAAGCTTTGCAAAAAACCTGCGCGGTAAGCGTAAATACCAATATGCCGCAGAGGGGCCGGTTTTGGCAAGCATTGAATGCCATTCGAAAAACCATCTCGCCACCAAGGCACGGGTGCACGGCTGAAATAAAGCGCCAACTGAGCTTGGTCGATGATCACTTTGACCACATTGGGGTTGGTGAACTCTGCAAGCTCGTGAATTTCGTGGGCTGCCGTACTCATGCTGGCAGTGGGGCGCTGAACAAGAAATTCGGCCACCTGATTGATGAGTTCCGGATTGATCAGGGGCTCATCGCCTTGAACATTGACCACCACATCATGTGGCTTCAAACCCAACAGCGTGCTGGCTTCAGCAAGCCGATCACTGCCGCTAGGATGGTCCATTTGGGTGAGCATGGCGCGCACGCCATGGGCTTGGCAGGCCTGAACGATTTCAATGCTGTCGGCAGCGACCACCACTTGGAAAGCATTGGAAAGTGCAGCCCTTTGGGCAACGCGAACCACCATGGGCATGCCATGGATGTCTGCCAATGGTTTGCGCGGCAGTCGGGTGGATGCCAAGCGAGCAGGGACAATGACTGTGAAGGCTTGCGACATGTGTCACTTCAAGAACGATTAGACCAAGGGCGTGCGCGGTTTGATTTGTTCTAACTCTTCGTCGCTCAGTGTGCGGGCTTCATTTTCTAGCAAGATGGGAATGCCATTGCGAATGGGGTAAGCAAGCCGAGCACTGCGCGACCAAAGTTCTTGCAGTTCGCGCTGCAAATCTAGGGGCCCTTTGGTAACAGGGCAAACCAACAGTTCGAGTAATTTCGTGTCCATGGCTCAATGATACCTGTGACGGCTTTGAAAGAGTTGATCGAATGCTTTCCAAAATGATGGCTCTGGTTCAAACACCAAAGGCATTGCAAGCGCTTGCGGAAACCTGGCCCACAATTTAACGGCATCTTTTTCAGTGCAAAGAAGCGGCAATTGAGGATGAGACGGTTGCCATGTCTGAAAATTATCGTGATCGGGCAGGGCCGTTGAATGGCGAATTTGAAATTGCCCTTGCGCCAACATGGCCAAAAAGGCTTCTGGTTTGGCAATGCCCGATACAACTTCGACAGGATTTAGTTTCAATTCTGCCAGGGGTACTTGTTGGCCATCAGAAGTCAAAGCAAATGAGCTGAGTTCACGGAGAGATTCAAAACCTTCAGGCAAGGTTCTCTGATGTGTGTGTACAAGCAAATCGACTTGCCGGGGCCAGGGTTCTCGCAAAGGCCCGGCTGGCAGCAAATGACGATTGCCTAAACCTGTTGCATCCATGACGCAAATTTCGATGTCACGCTGAAGTGCAATGTGCTGGAGTCCGTCGTCACACACCAGAACATTGACGGCGGGGAACTGATTGAGCAGTTGCCTTGCAGCCGAAACGCGATGCGCGCTGACCACGACAGGCACATTGCATTTTTGGAAAATCATGAGGGGTTCATCGCCTACCTCACTGGCCAAACTCTGGGCATTCACAATTTGCAGGGACGTTTGTGCTCTGCCGTATCCGCGAGATACCACGCCGACCCGGAAGCCCTGGTTCACAAGATGCTGAACAAGTGCCATGGTGAGCGGTGTTTTACCGCCGCCACCCACCACGACATTGCCCACCACAATGACCGTGGCATTGACGCGATGTTGCTGAATAAACCCCAAGCGGATAGTCGCTTGCCTTAGGTACCATGCAATTTTGTAGACGACTTCAAAGGGCCAAAGCAAGTAGGTGATGGCATTTCGGTTGCGCCAATACTTAGGAAGTTGTTCCAACCACTGGATCATGATGGGTTGTTCAAGGCTTGTTGGCTTGCGAGGAATTTTGAGTTGCAAATGCTATTTTGACAACACCATTCATTCGGGCAGCCTCCAACACATTGACCACCGATTGGTGGCTGGCTGATGCATCGGCTTTGATAATCAGTGCCGCGTCAGTTTTGCGCAGTCCAGTCAAGGCAGTGCTGATGTCTTGCAAAGTACGCCCTTCAATTTTGACGCCGTTGACGGCATAAGTGCCTTGCGAATTGACAACCACCACCCAAGACGGCGTGGCGTCCGTTGAGCCTTGCGCATTGGCAGAAGGCAAGCTGACATTCATCTCATTGAACCTCGACCAAGTGGTGGTGAGCATTAAAAAAATGAGAACAACCAACAGCACATCAATGAAGGGGATCAAATTGATGTCGGGTTCAATGGCCGTGTTCTTTTTAAATTTCAAAATGAACTCATTCGAAGATTGTTTTTAGTCACGCATGGCTGCCAAATGTCTGGCAAACCGTTCAGAAGCCCATTCCATTTGCAAAACCAAACGGTCTACTTTGGACTTGAAAAAACGCCAAGCCATGAGGCATGGAATTGCAACCATCAGGCCGAGTGCCGTGTTGTAGAGCGCTACGGAAATGCCATGCGCCAGTTCTGTAGGTTGTTGTGGTCCGGGTGTTTGTAATCCAAACAGCTCAATCATGCCAACCACGGTGCCCAACAAACCAAGCAAAGGAGATGCAGAAGCCAATGTGGCCAAGGCAGTCAGGTAGCGCTCTAGACCTTGCGCCGCCATTCGACCTTCCATTTCCATACTTTCGCGAACATCTTGGTTGCTGGCATTGGGGTTGAGAGACAGTGTTTGTAAGCCGCTTGCAAACACTGGCCCAACAGCGCCCATTTTGGCTATTTCTTGGATGCTTGAGTCGCTAGGGAAACCCTGTTGGGTACTGTCGATGGCGCGTTGCAAAGCCTGCTCAGGCAAGACCTTGTTGGATTGCAAAGCATAGAGGCGCTCCAAAATGATGGCAAGCGCAAAGATAGAGCACGCAATGAGTGGCCATATCGGCCAGCCTGCTGCTTGTATGATGGTGTACAAAATCAATCTTTCTACTTCTGGTTTCAGTTTTGATTATGGCCGATCAAATTGTTCTTCATTTCTGTGGATAACTTTGTGAAGAACATGGCAGATGCAGGCTTGTGAACCGCATGAATGCTGGGCTTTATTCCGTTGCCCATTTTTTAGACAATAAATTTTGTAATTAAATCAATGGCTTACACCTCACCATGCCTGTTAGGGCTGTACTGTCAGGGTGCAATGCAAGTAGATTGCAAGCTGTGGATGGATTGACCAAGAAAAGGCAAGCTCTTGCAACTGATATGGACCTGCGAACCGCGAAAAATAAGGTTTTTTCATGCCGCGAATAGATTCTGAGCCACGTGTTTGGTCGGTTGGGGCACTTTGCCTTGCAATTGCTGACACCTTGAATGCCAGGTTCAATCCTGTGGCGGTCAAGGGGGAGATATCTGGCTTCTCCAGGGCGGCCAGCGGCCATTGTTATTTCAATCTCAAGGATGAGAGCGGGCAAATACGCTGTGCCATGTTCAAAAGGGCCGCCAGTGCTTTAGGTTTCATGCCGAAAGATGGCGAAATGGTGGAGCTTAGAGGCAAGCTGGGGGTGTATGAAGCGCGGGGAGATTTGCAGTTGGTTGTGGAAACCATGCAAAGAGCGGGTCAGGGTGATTTGTTCGCGCAGTTTTTAAAACTCAAAGCCAACTTGGAAGCCGAGGGCTTGTTTGATGCTTCGCGCAAACGAGATATTCCTGCTCAACCACGCGCCATTGGTGTCATGACCTCACTGGGCGCAGCTGCTTTGCATGACGTTGTCAGCGCATTGCAAAGACGTGTGCCCCATATTCCTGTGATCGTGGCGCCGGCTTCGGTACAAGGTATCAACGCCCCTTCAGAGTTGCTGCAAAGTTTGAAAAAGTTGGTCAGTTGGCAGGGGCAGTTGCCCCATGCATTGCCCAACTCATCGCCTAATTTACCCGCGATGCCCCTGTCGATTGATGTCATCTTGATGGTTCGCGGTGGTGGTTCGATGGAAGATTTGTGGGCCTTCAATGACGAAGCCTTGGTAAGGGCTGTGGCGTCTTGTCCCATTCCCATCATCTCAGGCGTTGGCCACGAAACCGACTTCACTTTGACAGACTTTGTGGCCGACTTGCGAGCGCCTACGCCAACAGCTGCAGCCGAATTGGTTGCAACCGAAGGCGCTCAGCTTCTGGCCGATTGCCAGCTTCTGCAAAACGCACTGACCGATGCGCTGAACACCAGCCTAGACCGCTTGAGCCAAAGGCTAGACTGGAT
This sequence comes from Burkholderiales bacterium, assembly GCA_005789685.1. GTDB lineage: Bacteria > Pseudomonadota > Gammaproteobacteria > Burkholderiales > Burkholderiaceae_C > Limnohabitans_A. The sequence goes on along the minus strand of SXXD01000291.1, from coordinate 1,708 downwards.
TGCCAATCGGCTAGGCCGTCCATCAAGCCGTTTGAAGGACCAAACTGCGCAATTGATGCGCATGCACCAGTCGCTTCAATACGGATTTAAATCTCAGGTACAAGCTCAAAAGCAAATGCTTTCTAGGCATTCAGATCATTTGCCAAGGCTTCTTCAGCAAAACCTTCAGTTGCACCATCAGCGCAACTTGAACATGGGCACCCGATTGGGGCTGCTCGACCCGCATTTGGTTTTGGAGCGCGGTTATGCTTGGCTGACCGATGACAAGGGCCGAGCCCTCACGCATGCCAGTGACTTTCAAGCAAACCAATCCGTCACGGCCAGCTTGGCTGATGGGCAGGTGAATCTGCAAGTCAAATAGCGCTTTGACTGCAGGGCCCCATGTCAACCCCAGACATGCTGTGCCTATTGCATGGAATTCACAGACAAGCAAAGCCGATCGCCTACAATAGTCGATTAGATTTTTACTGCACTTTAACGAGGAACTCATGGAACACACCCTGCCAGCATTGCCCTATGCCATTGACGCATTGGCACCCAACTACAGCCAAGAAACTTTGGAATTTCACCACGGCAAGCACCACAATGCTTACGTTGTGAATTTGAACAATTTACAAAAAGGCACTGAGTTCGAATCAATGTCATTGGAAGAAATCATCAAGAAATCCAGCGGTGGCATTTACAACAACTCTGCTCAAATCTGGAACCACACCTTTTTCTGGAATTGCATGAAGCCTCATGGCGGTGGCGAGCCCACAGGTGCTCTGGCAGCTGCCATCAACGCCAAATTTGGCTCGTATGCTGCTTTCAAAGAAGCTTTCGTGAAAAGCGCTGTGGGCAATTTTGGTTCAGGTTGGACTTGGTTGGTCAAGAAAGCTGACGGCAGCGTTGACATCGTCAACATGGGCGCCGCAGGCACACCTTTGACAACGGGCGACAAAGCCCTGTTGACTGTAGACGTATGGGAGCACGCCTACTACATCGACTTCCGCAACATGCGCCCCAAGTTTGTTGAGACTTTCCTGGATAAATTGGTCAATTGGTCTTTTGCAGAAGCCAACTTTGCTTAATTGAATTTGCTTTGGAGTCTGTTCAACCAGATTCCACTTAGCACCCACAAAAAAGCCCAGCGCATTGCACTGGGCTTTTTTTGTAGCAAGCAAGTTACCGAATCATCATGCCGCCATCGGCAACAATGGTTTGGCCGGTGATGTACTTGCCGGCGGCGCTGGCCAACAGAACTGCAATACCGCCAATGTCATCTGGCTCGCCAATTCGGCGCAAGGGTGTTTCATTTTCGACCATGCCCGCTTTGACAGGGTCGTCTGTCAGGGCCTTGGCAAAGGCTGTTCGAATGAGGCCGGGTGCGATGCAATTGACGCGGATGTTGTCGGGTCCCCATTCCACCGCCAAGTTGCGAGCCAATTGCATGTCGGCAGCTTTGGAAATGTTGTAAGCGCCAATGACCGCTGAACCATGCAAGCCGCCCACCGACGAGACCAGCACAATGGCGCCATCCCTTTGAGCTTTCATGTCCGGATAGACCATGGTGCAGAGCCACGAGCTTGACAGGACGTTGTTGTGCATGACCTTGTTGAAGATTTCATCGCTCATGCCCGTGGTGGGGCCGTAGTAAGGGTTGCTGGCAGCATTGCAAACCAAAATATCAATGGGGCCCCAAGCATCGCGGGTTTTTTGCACCAAGTTC
>SXXD01000290.1 GCA_005789685.1 Burkholderiales bacterium | reverse complement strand
TTGAACTCTGGGTATTTTTTCAAGCCAGCCACACAAGCTTTGATTAAGAAAGCCAGCATGGTGACCTTCACACCGGACTTTTCGTTTTCCTTGTTGGTCGACACACGGAAAGCTTCCAAGTCAGTGATGTCGGCATCGTCGTGGTTGGTGACAGCGGGGATCATGATGGCGTTGCGCAGCAAATTGGCACCGCTGATCTTCTTGATGCGGCCCATTTCTTTGCGTTCAATGGGACCAAATTTGGCGTAGTCAACTTTGGGCCAAGGAATCAAGCCCAGTGCGGCACCATCGCCACCTGCGGGTGCTTTGGCCGCTTGTGCTTTGGTTTGCGTGGCACCTGCCATCACGTCTTTGGTAAAGGCTTGAACGTCGTCTTGTGAAATTCGACCCTTGGGTCCATTGCCTTTTACTTCTTCCAAAGGCACACCCAATTCGCGTGCAAATTTGCGCACAGAGGGTGACGCATGAGGCAAGCCAATTGTTACAGCGCTCGGGTTGTGCGCCTGCGCCACAGCACTCACTGAAGCTACAACAGGTGCAGCAGCAACTTGCGCAGAAACAGGCGGCGCAATGAGCGATGGGGCCGGTGTTGCGGCAGAGGGGAGTTCAGCGGGCGATGCTGCTGTTTGATCAGCTGGAGCGCCACTGGCTTCCAACACCAAAACAACCGAACCTTGTTTCACTTTGTCACCCAGCTTGACACGCAGATCCTTCACCACGCCAGCTGTTGAAGATGGAATTTCCATCGCTGCTTTGTCCGACTCAACCGTGATCAATGATTGCTCGGCCTTGATGGTGTCACCCACCTTGACCATCAATTCAATGACCGCGACTTCATCGAAATCACCGATGTCTGGAACTTTGACTTCTACCAATGCCATGTGTGTCTCCAATTCTTTTGATCAAGCGTACAAAGGATTGAGCTTGTCGGTCTTGATGCCGTATTGCTTCAAAGCCTCAGCAACTTTGGCCACAGGCACGGCGCCCTCTTCGCTCAATGCTTTGAGTGCAGCCACAACGATGTAATGGCGGTTGATTTCAAAGTGCTCACGCAATTTACTGCGGAAATCACTTCGGCCAAAACCATCGGTCCCTAACACTTTGAAAGTGCGGCCTTTTGGAATGAATGAGCGAATTTGTTCCGCATAGTTCTTCATGTAGTCGGTCGATGCAATAACGGGGCCATCAAATTTGGCCAATTGTTGAGCTACAAACGGCACACGCGGTACTTCCAATGGGTGAAGCATGTTAAATCGCTCTGCGTCTTGACCGTCGCGTGTCAACTCGTTGAAACTCGGGCAGCTCCAAACGTCGGCAGCAATGCCCCAGTCTTTGGCGAGCAACTCCTGCGCAGCCAAAGACTCTCGCAGAATGGTGCCTGAGCCCATGAGTTGAACGCGTGTTTTATTTTTGCCACCGGCCTTGCACAAGTACATGCCCTGGATGATTTGCTCTTCCGTGCCAGGTGTTAAACCTGGCATGGCATAGTTTTCATTCAGCAAGGTAATGTAGTAATACACATTGTCTTGTTTTTCCACCATGCGTTTCAAGCCATGGTGCAAGATGACACCTACTTCGTGTGCAAAAGTGGGGTCGTAGCTGATGCAGTTTGGAATGGTGCCCGCCAAAATATGGCTGTGACCGTCTTCGTGTTGCAAACCCTCGCCATTCAATGTGGTGCGGCCGGAAGTACCGCCCAACAAGAAACCTCGCGCTTGCATGTCGCCAGCAGCCCAAGCCAAATCGCCAATGCGCTGGAAACCAAACATGGAGTAGTACACATAGAAAGGCACCATGATGCGGTTGCTTGTGGAGTAGCTGGTAGCTGCAGCAATCCAGCTTGACATGCCGCCTGCTTCATTGATGCCTTCTTGCAATATCTGGCCTGCTTTGTCTTCTTTGTAGTACATCACTTGGTCTTTGTCGACCGGTGTGTATTGCTGACCCGCAGGGTTGTAAATACCGACTTGGCGAAACAGGCCTTCCATGCCGAAGGTACGTGCTTCGTCCACCAAAATAGGGACAACGCGGGGGCCTAAGGCTTGGTCACGCAAAAGTTGTGTGAGAAAACGCACGTAAGCTTGTGTGGTAGAGATTTCACGGCCTTCAGGCGTGGGCTCCATCACAGACTTAAACACATCCAATGAAGGCACAGTAAAGCTTTCATCGGCTTTGGTGCGGCGGTGCGGCAAGTAACCGCCCAAGGCCTTGCGGCGCTCATGCAGGTAACGCATTTCTGGCGTGTCGTCCGCTGGCTTGTAGAAAGGCACGTTGGCCAACTCACTGTCGGGCACAGGAATGTTAAAGCGATCGCGCATGTAGCGAACGTCTTCGTCTGAGAGTTTCTTGGTTTGGTGAACGTTGTTCTTGCCTTCGCCCACTTTGCCCATGCCAAAACCTTTAACAGTTTTGATGAGCAACACCGTAGGTTGGTTTTTGGTGTTTACAGCTTGGTGGTATGCAGCGTACACTTTTTGGGGATCGTGACCGCCGCGTTTTAAAGACCAAATTTCCTCGTCGCTCATGTGTGACACCATCTCAAGGGTACGTGGATCACGACCGAAGAAATGTTTGCGAACGTAGGCACCATCATTGGCTTTGAAAGCTTGAAAGTCGCCGTCCAACGTGTCCATCATGATCTTGCGCAGGGCGCCGTCTTTGTCGCGTGCCAATAGCTTGTCCCACTCGCTGCCCCACAACAGCTTGATGACGTTCCAACCAGAACCACGGAATTCACTTTCGAGTTCTTGAACAATTTTGCCGTTGCCACGGACCGGGCCATCCAAACGCTGCAGGTTACAGTTCACGACAAAGATCAAGTTATCAAGATTCTCGCGCGCAGCCAATCCAATGGCGCCCAAAGATTCCACTTCATCCATTTCGCCATCACCGCAGAATACCCAGACCTTGCGGTTTTCGGTATTGGCAATGCCCCGAGCATGCAAGTACTTTAAGAAGCGTGCTTGGTAAATGGCCATCAAAGGGCCAAGGCCCATAGAGACTGTAGGGAACTGCCAAAACTCAGGCATTAATTTGGGGTGCGGATAGCTGGACAAGCCTTTGCCATCGACTTCTTGGCGGAAGTTGAGCAACTGCTCTTCTGTCAGTCTACCTTCAAGGTAGGCACGAGCGTAAACACCCGGCGAGACGTGACCTTGGATGTACAAGCAGTCACCTCCATGGTTTTCACTCTCGGCATGCCA
>SXXD01000289.1 GCA_005789685.1 Burkholderiales bacterium | reverse complement strand
GCCACGATTGTGGGCAGCATGGCGACCACTTGGCATGGTGTGGTAAATCCGCCGCGCTCACCCACGGTGCGTGAGTGGCATTACGACGATGCAGCAATTCAATTGCAACAAGGCAATGAGATGGGCCGCTTTTTATTAGGCTCTACCGTGGTGATGCTGTGGCCGCATAGCACGCTGGTGATTAACAAGCATTGGGAGCCGGGGTTGGGTGTGCGGCTGGGCGAGAAAATGAGCGAAGACAGCGTCTAAGCTTCCAAAACATCCTTGTAAATCAAACTGGCCTGTTCAATTTACAAGGATAAAAAACTACATATTGCGGCGATATTGCCCGCCCACTTCAAACAAAGCGTTGGTGATCTGACCCAATGAGCACACGCGCACAGCATCCATCAACACCTCAAAGACGTTGGTGTTGTCGATCACCGCTTTTTGCAGGCGTTTAATTTGCAAGACTGCGTCTGCTTTGTGGCGTGTATGGAAATCATTGAGGCGTTTCAACTGGCTTTGCTTTTCTTCTTCGGTAGAGCGCGCTAATTCCAGGGCGTCTGGCACGGGATCGCCTTTAGGGTTGCGGAAAGTGTTGACGCCGATGATGGGCAATTCGCCCGTGTGCTTGAGCATCTCGTAAGTCATGGACTCGTCTTGGATGCGGCCACGTTGGTAGCCCGTCTCCATGGCGCCTAAAACGCCACCGCGCTCAGCGATGCGCTCAAACTCTGCCAGCACGGCTTCTTCTACCAACTCGGTGAGCTCTTCGATGATGAACGCGCCTTGGCTGGGGTTTTCGTTTTTCGCCAAGCCCCATTCGCGGTTAATGATGAGTTGAATCGCCATCGCACGACGCACCGAGTCTTCGGTGGGTGTGGTGATGGCTTCGTCAAAGGCGTTGGTGTGCAGCGAGTTGCAATTGTCGTAAATGGCAATCAAAGCTTGCAACGTAGTGCGAATGTCATTGAACTGAATTTCTTGTGCGTGCAAAGAACGGCCAGACGTTTGAATGTGGTACTTCAATTTTTGGCTGCGTTCGTTGGCGCCGTACTTGTTCTTCATGGCCACGGCCCAAATACGGCGCGCTACGCGGCCCATCACGGTGTATTCGGGGTCCATGCCAGTGCTGAAGAAGAAGCTCAAGTTGGGCGCAAAATCGTCAATGTGCATGCCACGCGCCAAGTAGGCTTCGACAAAGGTGAAGCCATTGGAAAGCGTGAAGGCCAATTGACTAATGGGGTTCGCACCTGCTTCGGCAATGTGATAGCCACTGATGGACACGGAGTAGAAATTGCGCACATCGTTGTTGACAAAAAATTGCGCAACGTCGCCCATGACTTTCAAGCTGAACTCGGTGCTGAAGATGCAAGTGTTTTGGCCTTGGTCTTCTTTCAAAATGTCGGCTTGCACGGTACCGCGCACATTGGCCATCACCCATGCGCGAATTTTGGCCGCTTCAGTGTCGGTGGGTTCGCGGCCGTTGTCGGTTTTGAATTTTTCCAAATTCTGATCGATGGCCGTGTTCATGAACATGGCCAAAATAGATGGCGCTGGACCATTGATGGTCATCGACACGCTGGTGCTGGGGTTGCACAAGTCAAAGCCGCCGTAGAGCACTTTCATGTCGTCCAAGGTGGCAATGCTCACACCCGAGTTGCCCACCTTGCCGTAAATGTCTGGACGAGGATCGGGGTCGTTGCCGTACAGCGTGACAGAGTCAAAGGCTGTGGACAAACGCTTGGCGGGCATGCCTGCGCTTAGCAGTTTGAAGCGGGTGTTGGTTCTGAACGCATCGCCTTCGCCCGCAAACATGCGCGTGGGATCTTCGCCTTCGCGTTTAAAAGCAAAGGTGCCAGCGGTGTAGGGAAAACTGCCTGGCACGTTGTCCAGCATGAGCCACTTCAAAATTTCGCCGTGGTCTTCGTATGTGGGCAAAGACACTTTGCGAATGGTGGTGCCCGATAAGCTTTTGGAAGTGAGGGCGGTGCGTATTTCTTTGTCGCGAATTTGGACAATGAACTCATCACCAGCGTAGGCCCTTTGCATTTCTGGCCAATGGGCCAACAATTTGCGAGCACCGAGGTCTTGTGTTTCTTCACGACGAACAGCCAAGTCGATGGCAGCCTCTGCCGCTTTGGCGCGGCCTGGTTTGTCGATTTCCAGCATGACTGCAGCAGCGCGCAATTGTTGAATTTCTCGAGCCAATTGCGCTTGCGCGCGAGCTTGTTTTTTATAGCCGCGAACGGTGTCACTGATTTCGGCCAAGTAACGTGTGCGTGCGGTGGGCACCACGGGGGTTTGGTTGGTGCTGTGTCTAACGTCGACGACGGGCAGCAAGCCTTCTTTCAACTTCAAACCCAATTCGCCCAATCGAACTTTGAGTGCTTGGTACAAAGCTGTGACGCCGTCGTCATTGAAGCGCGCAGCCATGGTACCAAACACCGGCATTTTTTCTGTGGGCACGGTCCAAGCTTCTTGATTGCGCTGAACTTGTTTGGCTACATCGCGCAAGGCATCGCTGGCGCCTTTGCGGTCAAACTTGTTGATGGCCACAAACTCGGCGAAGTCGAGCATGTCGATTTTTTCCAACTGGCTGGCCGCACCAAACTCTGGCGTCATGACGTACATCGGTACATCGACGTGTGGCACGATGGCAGCATCGCCTTGGCCAATGCCAGAGGTCTCAACCACCACCACATCAAAGCCAGCCACTTTGCAAGCGGCCACTACGTCGGGCAATGCCGCAGAAATTTCACTGCCAAAATCGCGCGTGGCCAAACTGCGCATGAACACGCGCTGGCCATTGCGCCAAGGGTTGATGGCGTTCATGCGAATGCGGTCGCCTAACAAGGCGCCGCCGCTCTTGCGGCGCGAAGGATCGATGGACACCACTGCAATGCGCAAGTCATCGCCTTGGTCTAAGCGCAAGCGGCGAATGAGTTCGTCGGTTAAAGAAGATTTACCAGCGCCTCCTGTACCCGTAATGCCCAGAACAGGCACTTTGTGTTTAACAGATTCTGTGCGTAATGCGGCCACCATGTCTGCTGAAGCCTTGCCGTTTTCTAACACGGTGATCAGCTGTGACAACGCGCGCCAGTTGGCTTCGGTGTTGCCTTGAATGGCTTTCAAATCTTTGGGGGCATACGGGCTAATGTCTTTGTCGCAGCGCATGACCATCTCGCCAATCATGCCGGCCAGGCCCATGCGTTGGCCGTCTTCGGGGCTGTAAATGCGGCCTACGCCGTAGGCATGCAACTCGCGAATTTCTGCGGGAACTATGACACCGCCACCGCCACCAAAAACTTGGATGTGTTCGCCGCCGCGCTGGCGCAGCAGGTCGACCATGTATTTGAAATACTCAACGTGACCGCCTTGGTAGGAGCTGATGGCAATGCCTTGCACATCTTCTTGCAAAGCGGCCGTGACCACTTCGTCGACCGAGCGGTTGTGACCCAAGTGAACCACTTCGGCACCCATGCTTTGCAAAATGCGACGCATGATGTTGATGGCAGCGTCATGGCCATCAAACAAACTGGCAGCTGTGACGAAGCGCACTTTGTGCGTGGGGCGGTATTCGGCGAGGGCTTTGTATTCGGCAGACAAGTCGGTCATGGCAGGGTTCCAGCTTTACGTTTACGTTAACGTCAATCAGCGATCTTAGCTCTTTTACTTAGAAAAGTCTTACAAATCAACATGCCAGCCAACATGGCGGCGGTGAAAATCAGGGCGTCCGTGCTCAAAAGAGCGCTGGCGAGAGCCGGACCTGGGCAGTAGCCCACCAAGCCCCAACCCGCACCAAATAAGACGGCACCGCCTACCAGTGGCAAATCGATGTGTCGCTGGCCGGGCTCATGGAATTGGTCGGCGAATCGGGGGGCTTGAGCCATTCGATGTGTCCATCCAAAGGCCAGCAATGTGACGCAGACCGCGCCGCCCATGACAAAGGCCAAAGTCGGGTCCCAGAGCCCTGGAAATGGCCCTTTCCCGATGGCGGTGATGTCTAAAAACCCCAATACTTTGAGAGGCTGCGTCATGCCTGACAAAACCAAGCCCGCCGAAAATAAAAGGCCAGCGGAGAAGGCCAAGCCAAGACGGCCAGCGCGTTCGGGTTGTGAACTCATGCTGCACCTCGCATCAAAGTGACGACCAGCATGCCTGTGGCCATGAACACGCCAACGGCTACCAAGGACCTGACAGACAACCTGCCCAAGCCGCACACCCCATGGCCACTGGTACAGCCGCTTCCCCAGACGGTTCCAAAGCCCACCAAAAGCCCTGCAGGAATGAGCAAATACAGCGGTCTGGTGGAGAGGGTGGGGACCTCCAAGCCTTGACCCAAAAGGCATCCGCCCAGAATCAGGCCTGCTAAAAACGCCCAACGCCATGTGTCGGGGTGGGTGGGCGAAGAAAGAGTTTCCGAGGTGATGCCGCTGATGCCTGCAATGCGGCCAAGGCCCCACCATAGCAGCCAACTGGCCAAACCAATCAGAATACCGCCGAGTCCGGCAGTGAGATAAGGGTGCAAATTAGAAAGCATCGATTAGAGTTCCGTATAAATGTGTCAAAAAGCTGGCAAAAGTTATCATAATTTGTCGTCTACCAGAAAGATTCCCATGAGCCGCATTGCAGATCCTGAAAAAAAGAAAGCCCTTTGTGCCCGTTTGGCCCGAATTGAAGGCCAATTGAGGGGTCTGCAAAAACTCATTGAGGCAGACGCTGACTGCGAAAAAATCGCCCAACAAATGGCGGCATCTCGCAAAGCTCTAGACAAATCCTTTTTTGCCATGGTGGGTTGCATGATTGAACAAGGTGACCAATCGGCCGAGCATGTGGCTGAAATGCTGACGAAGTTCGCTTGAAGTCTGAAATGCACACTTCACACGCACAAGTCATTCAGCTGTTTGACAGCCAGTCCAGCACCTACACCTATTTGGTCTTTGACCCAGACACCTTAGAGGCTGTCATCATTGACCCCGTGGACGATCAAATTGCACGCGATCAAAAGCTCATTCAAGACAAAGGTCTCAAAGTCAATTGGGCTTTAGAAACCCATGCGCATGCAGATCACATTACAAGCGCAGGTTTGCTGGCTGAACATTTGGGCTTGAAAACGGCAGCG
>SXXD01000073.1 GCA_005789685.1 Burkholderiales bacterium | reverse complement strand
GGTGGCGCGGTCTAGGTTGCCTGTGGGCTCGTCGGCCAATACGCACGCCGGTTGCGTGACCATGGCGCGCGCAATGGCCACCCGTTGGCGTTCACCGCCCGAGAGTTCGGCGGGCCTGTGTAACGCACGATTTTCAAGACCTACTTGCGACAATCTTTCTAGGGCCTTGGCATTGGCCGCGTCCTTCAATTCACGGCGAATCCAAAGTGGCATGGCCACATTTTCTTGGGCGGTAAATTCAGGTAGAAGGTGATGAAATTGATAGACAAAACCCAGCAACTTGTTGCGCCTTGAACCTTGCTCTGAGGCATTGAAACCAGACCAATCTTGGCCCTGCAACAAGACCTGCCCTTGGGTGGGTGAATCTAGCCCGCCCATCAAATGCATGAGGGTGCTCTTGCCCGAGCCAGAAGCACCCACAATGGCCACCGTCTCGCCAGCTTGCACTGTGAGGTCGACACCCTGCAAGACAGACACACTCAAGCCGCCCTCGTCAAAGCGCTTGCTTAAACCGCGAACTTCCAGTACCGGCGAATGGATCACATTACTCATAACGCAAAGCCTCGGCGGGGTTCACTTGGCTGGCACGCCAACTGGGATAGAGCGTTGCCACAAAAGACAAGGCCAATGAAATCAGCACAACGGGCAAGATGTCTGACATTTGAGGATCGCTGGGCATGCGGCTAATGAGGTAGATGTCTTTGGGCAAGAAACTGGCTTGAAAGATGGCTTCCAAGGCCGGCACGATGACATCGATGTTGAAAGCAATCAGCAGACCCAAAAGCAAGCCGCCCAAAGTGCCCATGATGCCCACCATGGCGCCTTGAACCATGAAAATACCCATGATGCTTTTTGGACTTGCGCCCAGTGTTCGCAAGATGGCAATGTCGGCGCGTTTATCGGTGACATTCATGACCAAAGTTGACACCAAGTTGAAAGCGGCCACTGCCACAATGAGCGTCAGGATGATGAACATCATGCGCTTTTCCACTTGCACGGCCGCAAACCAGGTTCTGTTTTGTTGCGTCCAATCGCGCAAAGCCATGCCCATGGGCAATGCAGGCGCAAGCTCGCGCGCAACAGAGCGCGCCTCATGCAAATTTTTGATTTTCAACCGAATGCCGGTAGGTCCCTCGATGCGAAAAATTTTACCGGCATCCGCCACATGCATCATGACCAAGGCAGCGTCATATTCGTAGTGGCCAGAGTTGAACACGCCCACCACCTTCATCTGTTTGAGTCGGGGTAACACACCGGCCGGTGTGACTTGGCCATTGGGTGCGATCAGCGTCACGGGGTCACCAATTCGAAGGCCTAACTGCCTGGCCAAATCAATGCCTAGCACCACCCCAAACTTACCAGGAACCAGTGCATTGATACCAGGCACGCCTGAATTTTTGAGCTGTGAGTCCACAGACAAATCAACTACGCCAGGTTCTAGCGCGGGGTCAATGCCTCGCACCAAAACGCCCTTCATGTCCTCGCCCCTGGCCAACAAGGCCTGCGCTGAAATGAAAGGCGCAGCGCCAATGACGTTAGGATTGGCGCGAACTTGGTGAAGCGTACTGCTGACATCTTCTAAGGCGCCACCATCTGCAGAAATGACTTCGATGTGCGAGACCACGCTAAGCATTCTGTCCCGCACTTCTTTTTGAAAGCCATTCATGACAGACAACACAATGACCAAGGCGGCCACGCCAAGTCCAATGCCAAGCATGGAAACGCCAGAAATAAAAGAGATAAAGCCGTTTCGGCGCGTGGCCCGTCCTGCACGGGTATAGCGCCAACCCAACACCCACTCGTAAGCAAATTCAAAACGCATTCAAGGTCACTTTCAAAGGCACTGATGGCGCCGCAAGCCGACTGTCTGAAAGGGACATTGTGTCATCCCTGACAATACAGCCATGAACGCAGCTTTACCAAGCACCGAAACACCTCAGGTCAATGAGGGCCGCTCACCCACTCGACATTGGGTGATTGCCTACGCAGCGCCTGAACCTGAAGCTCTGCGCGCAGCAATGAACAATGCAATGGACACATTGTATTTGCCCAATTTGCAAAAATTGCTCAGTCGAATGGCATGCATCTCAAAATCAAGCACCGAGCCCGAGGGCGTCAGTGCCTTTCTCATGCCGCATGAATCGGCCCCGCAGATCCTAGGTGCCAAACCCTCATTGGGAATAGAAGTCATCATGACCCCTTGCCACTGGCAAGTCGGCATGAACGAAGTCACTTTGCTGAAGCCCCAAGAGCTTGCTTTGAACGAAGACGAATCAAGACAACTCTTGTCTGCCATACAACCCTACTTTGAGGAAGACGGGCTTCAGGTGGTTTATGAAAGCCCCTTGGTTTGGCGCGTCACAGGTGATCTGTTAATTGGCTTGCCACTGGCCAGCATTGACCGTGTTGTCGGCCAAAATATCAAACCATGGATGCCCGAACATCAGCGCGCTAAAACTTTGCAACGCTTACAAAGTGAAATGCAAATGCTGCTGTACCAACACCCCGTGAACGACGAGCGCAGCTTGAAGGGCCGCTGGACCGTCAATTCTTTTTGGATGCATCGCAGCCTAGAACAACTTTATCCTGATGCATCAGACTTGAATGTTGCACTTGATTTGCGTGAAAACATGCAAGCTTCCAACCCCAAACTGTGGCAGCAAGCGTGGCATCACCTTGACGCCACGCTGTGCCAATCTTTGAGTCAAGCCTTAGATCAAAATCACGACGTTTCTCTCACGCTTTGCAGTGAAACAACTTGGCGGCACTATCGGCCGCAGCCAGTCTCTTGGCTCAACAAACTGCACCGACTGATTCAACCTGTTTCTGTGATCAAAGAATTGCGCGCCCTGTCTTCCGGAGTTTCTGCCCCATGAGTTTGAAAATATTGACGCGGGATGTACCACCCCGAAGTGCATGGGCCCTTGAACAGGCTGGCATTCATCCTTTGCTTTCGCGCTTGTTTGCGGCACGCGGCATTGTGAGTCCCGAAGAATTAGACGATGGCTTGGCTAAGTTGTTGGCGCCCAACACACTTAAGGGATCACAGGATGCAGCACGCTTGTTGGCAGATGCCATTGCCGCCAACAAACGCCTTTGCATCGTGGCAGATTACGATTGCGACGGCGCCACTGCATGCGCAGTGGGCGTGCGGGGTCTTCGCATGCTTGGGGCAATCAATGTCAGCTACATCGTGCCCGACCGCGTGGTCGATGGCTATGGCCTAACCGCC
>SXXD01000072.1 GCA_005789685.1 Burkholderiales bacterium | reverse complement strand
CCTTCCACCTTGTCGCCAGCGATGGCGCCGCCAATGACGCCAATCATGGTGGCGATGGCTCTGCCCTCGCCTTTGCCAATGGCATTGCCAATGGCGCCGCCAGCAATGGCGCCCATGGCGGCCCCTGCGCCTGAGGTTTGGCCTGGCACATTGACTTGCGTTTGGGTACAAACCTGGCGAGGGACAGAGACTTGTTGGTAAACAGCGGTGCGGCTAATGACGTTGCCAACTTCTTGCGCTTGAACGGGCAGGGAAACTGCAAGTCCTAGCAACGCACCACTGGCAAAAGTGGTAGGGAGTAATAGAGCAGAGATGGTATTTGTCATGATTTTCAATTCTGAAAGAAAAAATTTGAATACTGACTTAACGCGCCAGCCACTGTTCTGGTTGAAAGCCGATGGTGATTTCCACAACTTTGTTTTGATGCCACTCAATCACGGGGCGTTTAATCAGGCTTGGGTTGCCCAAAAGATAGGGTCTGGCAGTGTCAGAGTTTATGACGCTGGCTTGTTCTTCTGGGGTGAGTTTTCGCCAACTGGTGCCTTTTCGATTCAGCACTTTTTCCCAGCCAGCCACATTGAGCCAATGGTCTAGTGCCTGTTCGGAAAGGCCTTCTTTCTTGAAATCATGGAAGACAGGGTCATAACCCTGATCAGTTAACCAAGTTCTTGCTTTTTTGACAGTGTCACAGTTGGGAATGCCGTAAACAACAATGGCGGTGTATTTCATTTTCTGTAATAAGGTTGGCAGCTCTCAGCGACAATCTTATCCTTATGAAAACTTTGTCTGAATGGCTCGCGCATTGCGAGAAGTTACACCCCTTTGCCATCGAAATGGGCTTGGGTCGTGTTCGTCTAGTGGCCGATCGCATGCAAATTGCCTTTAAAGTGCCGGTGATCACTGTGGCAGGCACCAATGGGAAGGGCTCAACCTGCGCCATGTTGGAGGCCATCTACCTTCAGGCGGGGTACAGGACGGGGGTCTATACATCGCCTCATCTGGTTCAATTTGAAGAGCGTTGCCGTTTGCTGGGAGAGTCCCCGCCGGCAGCACACTTTGCAAGCGCATTTGAGCAGGTAGAACAAGCACGGGGTGAGATCAGTCTGACCTATTTTGAATTTAGCACGCTGGCCATCCTGAAAATGATGTCGGAGGCCGAGCTGGAAGTGGTCATTTTGGAGGTCGGCCTGGGCGGACGGCTAGATGCGGTCAACTTGGTCGATGCCGAGTGCGCCATCATTACCAGCATTGATTTGGACCATACGGCACTTTTAGGGAACGACCGCGAAACCATTGGTCTAGAAAAGGCCGGCATCATTCGATCCGGCAAATCGGTGGTGCTCAGCGACCCAGTGCCCCCGCAAAGCATCATTCAGCATGCCAAAGACCTTGACGCCGACCTCTGGTTGATGGGGCAAGACTTCAACTTTTCTGGCGATCAGCTGCAATGGTCTTGGGCGGGCAGGGGCCGCCGTTACAGCGGTTTAGCCTACCCCGCCCTCAGAGGGGCCAATCAGTTGCTCAATGCATCGGGTGTGTTGGCGGCTTTGGAAATCATGAGGCCACAATTGCCAGTAACAGCTCAGGCCATCCGCAATGGCTTGGCCATGGTGGAACTGACTGGTCGGTTTCAAATCGTGCCAGGAGAGCCAGTTTTGGTGCTGGATGTGGCTCACAACCCCCACTCTGTGGCAGCTTTGGCCGCCAATTTGGATGCGATGGGTTTTTATCCTTGCACCCATGCCGTATTTGGGGCAATGGCCGACAAGGACCTCCCAAGCATGCTCAAAAAAGTCCTGCCCATGGTTGACGCTTGGTATTTCACAGACTTGCCTTTGCCTAGAGCAAGCACGGCCGTCCAATTGGAGGACCAATGGCGTCAGATGAACACGCGCTCCGATGTGAAAGCCAGTCAGCATGCTTCCCCCCAAAAAGCCCTTGATGCAGCCATTGCAGCAGCAGGCCCCACTGATAGAATCTTGGTCTTTGGTTCGTTCTATACGGTGGGCGGCGTTTTGCAGAATGGCATCCCCAAACTGCATGCCAAACACCTGAGTAATTGAGACTCCACCGCATGGCTTTTTTCAAGCTTCGACTTCCTGGCCGATTTTCGTCGACCCAAACCGGCGCCGATGCGCTGTCCAACGCGCCAGCAGAAAGTGTGGAGGTCATTCGCAAGCGTGCACGTCATCGACTCATGGGCTCCGTCGTTTTGGTCTTGGGTGCTGTGGTTGGACTACCCTTGTTGTTTGACAGTCAACCTCGTCCGGTAGCGATCGATACGCCCATTGTCATTCCTGATCGAAATCAGACCAGCCCTTTAAGCGCGACAGTCGCCAACGCCAAAACGGATGCCAGCAAAGAAGGCTCGGCCCAAGATCAAGTCAACACAGCCGGGCAAGCAGGCACTGCTAAAAGTGCCTTAACCAACTCTGCAGGGCTTGATCCCCATGAAGAAGTGGTCACTAAAGACAGCAAGGCAGAAGCCAAGCCAGATGTTAAGTTGGAGCCAAAACCTGAGTTGAAAGCAGAAGCGAAACCAGAACCTAAGTCAGAAAACAAAGCTGAGCCTAAGCCTGGTGACCCTGTTCGATCTGTCGTTCAGGTGGGTGCGTACGCCGATCTTGCCAAGGCCAAGGAGGCGCGTGCCAAGCTTGAAAGTGCGGGCTTTAAAACCTATACCCAAGAAATAGACACCAAAGACGGCAAACGCATTCGTGTTCGAGTGGGCCCTTTCGCGACCAAAGAAGAAGCAGACAAAACAGCGGAAAAGATTCGCAAATTGAATTTGCAAACTTCGGTCTTAAAGCTCTAGGGAGAGCAAATTCATGGCCTCCACCGATTGGATCCTTATCGCAGTGCTTGCTGCGTCTATGGTGCTAGGTGCATGGCGTGGTTTGGTCTACGAAGTTCTTTCTGTGTTGGGTTGGATTGCTGCTTTTTTACTCGCGCAGTGGTTTGCACCTGATGTGGCACAACAGTTGCCAATGCAGAGCTCTGACCAAACCCTGCGCTATGCAGCGGCATTTGTGTTGGTCTTTGTTGCCAGTGTTTTTCTAGCAGGTTTAATTTCTGCGCTCATGAAAAAAATCATTTCTGTGGTGGGGCTTCGGCCCGTTGATCGAATTTTGGGCGCCACTTTTGGTTTGTTTCGGGGCTTGATTTTGTTGTTGGCCATCAGCGTTGTGGTGAACATGACAGCTTTGCAAGAAAGTGATTGGTGGTTGGAGTCCCAAGGAGGGCCGATGCTGATGACTTTGCTCAAGGGTTTGCGCCCCATGTTGCCTGAAAAATTTGGGGCTTATTTGCCCGACTGAATGGATTGACCTATGTGTGGAATCGTTGGCGTTGCAAGCAACGCGCCTGTGAATCAGCTGATCTATGACGCTTTGTTGTTGTTGCAGCATCGCGGGCAAGATGCTGCAGGCATCGTCACGCAGATTGATCGAAAATTTCACATGCACAAAGCCAAAGGCATGGTG
>SXXD01000288.1 GCA_005789685.1 Burkholderiales bacterium | reverse complement strand
GCCAGCAGCCACAATGCGGTGGTCAACGGCTTGTATGCAGTGGGCGAATGCTCCTGCGTGAGTGTTCACGGCGCCAACCGTTTGGGCACCAACTCCTTGCTCGACCTCTTGGTGTTTGGTCGTGCGGCAGGCAATCACATTGTTGATTTCGCCAGCAAAACCAAGTCACACAAAGACTTGCCCAAAGATGCAGCCGACCTGACATTGGCGCGTCTGAACCGACTTGAAGGTCGCAAAGGCGAGTACTCACAAGATGTGGCCAACGACATGCGCGCCACGATGCAAATTCATGCCGCCGTGTTCCGGACACAAGCCACCATGGACGAAGGCGTGGTGAAAATTGCTGAAATTCGAGAACGCGTCAATGCCATCGCTTTGACTGACACTTCCAAAGTGTTTAACACGGCTCGCATTGAAGCCTTGGAAGTTGAAAATCTGATCGAGTGCGCCCAAGCCACCATGGTCTCTGCCGCAGCTCGCAAAGAATGCCGCGGTGCACACACCGTGAGTGACTATGAGCGTCCCGCAGACGACCCTATTACGCCGCTGGGCCGTGACGATGCCAATTGGATGAAGCACACCCTGTGGCACAGCGACACCAATAGCCTGACCTACAAACCCGTCAACTTGAAGCCTCTGACTGTGGACTCTGTGCCACCCAAGGTTCGGACGTTCTAAATTCCTGAAGGTAGAAACATGACCAAACGTATTTTTGAAATCTATCGTTACGATCCAGATAAGGATGCTAAGCCTTACATGCAGAGCATTGAGGTGGAATTGGACGGCCACGAACGCATGCTGCTCGATGCACTCATGAAGTTGAAAAAAGTGGACCCCACTTTGTCATTCAGACGCTCATGCCGTGAAGGTGTTTGCGGCTCTGACGCCATGAACATCAACGGCAAAAATGGTTTAGCCTGCCTGACCAACATGCTGACCTTGCCTGGCAAAATTGTTTTAAAGCCTCTGCCAGGCTTGCCAGTTGTGCGTGACCTGATCGTTGACATGACGCAGTTCTTCAAGCAATACAACTCCATCAAGCCTTACTTGATCAACGACACCATTCCGCCCGAAAAAGAGCGTCTGCAAAGCCCAGAAGAGCGCGAAGAACTCGATGGTTTGTATGAGTGCATTTTGTGCGCCAGTTGCTCAACCAGCTGCCCCAGCTTCTGGTGGAACCCTGACAAGTTTGTCGGCCCTGCAGGCTTGCTCCAAGCCTACCGATTCATTGCTGACAGCCGAGACCATGGCACAGCCGAACGATTAGACAATTTGGAAGACCCCTATCGCCTGTTTCGCTGCCACACCATCATGAACTGCGTAGACGTGTGCCCTAAGAATTTGAACCCCACCAAAGCCATTGGCAAAATCAAAGAAATGATGGTGCGCCGCGCCGTCTAAACTGAGATCAAGCAAAGAGACCGCCAAGATGGGAGATGAACTGCTCGACACATTAGATCGCAACACCCCTTTGGGTGAGCGCGCTCTGAGCAAACTGCGTTGGCGTTGCAGACGCGGCTTGCTGGAGAACGATCTTTTCATTGAGCGTTTTTTCAATCGCTATTCACCTCAAATGACTGTGGGACAAGCTCGCGGCATGTACATTTTGATGGACTTGTCTGACAACGACTTAATGGATTTGTTCATGAAGCGCAAACCGCTTGGCGCAGACATTGAATCTGAAGAAGTCAGTGAAGTACTGAGCTTGCTCATGGCATGATTTGGCTCGACCCAAGATGGCTGATAAAAATTTGAATAGACTGATTAACAGAGGAAATTGAATCATGAAACTTGCCGACAACAAAGCAACCCTGTCGTTCAGCAACGGCAGCCCCAGCATTGAAATGCCTGTCTACAGCGGCAGCATTGGCCCTGATGTGATCGATATTCGAAAACTGTATGGCCAAACTGGCATGTTCACTTATGACCCAGGCTTCTTGTCGACGGCCTCATGCCAATCGGCCATTACCTTCATTGATGGCGACAAAGGTGAGCTGCTCTACCGCGGCTATCCCATTGAGCAATTGGCCAACCACGGCGACTATTTAGACACTTGCTACTTGCTCTTGAAAGGCGATTTGCCTGATGCCAAGCAAAGCACAGACTTTCACAAACTGGTGAACAACCACACCATGGTGAATGAGCAGATGCAATTTTTCTTGCGTGGTTTCCGACGTGATGCTCACCCCATGGCCGTGATGACTGGCTTGGTAGGTGCTCTTTCTGCTTTCTATCATGACAGCACGGACATCACCAATCCCGAGCACCGCGAAATTTCAGCCATCCGCCTGATTGCCAAATTACCGACCTTGGTGGCCATGTCCTATAAATACGGCATTGGTCAGCCTTTCATGTACCCGCAAAACAGCCTGTCTTACTCCGGCAATTTCTTGCGCATGATGTTTGGCGTGCCTTGCGAAGACTACGTCGTGAATCCCGTGCTCGAGCGTGCCCTAGATCGCATCTTCATCTTGCACGCAGACCACGAGCAAAACGCATCTACATCTACGGTTCGGTTGTGCGGCTCCTCTGGTACCAACCCCTTCGCCGCCGTTGCAGCTGGCGTGGCATGCCTTTGGGGCCCCGCTCACGGCGGCGCGAATGAGGCCTGTTTGAAAATGTTGGACGACATTCAGAGAATGGGCGGCATCTCCAAAGTGGGCGAGTTCATGGAGCAGGTTAAAGACAAGAACTCTGGCGTCAAGCTCATGGGTTTTGGTCACCGCGTTTACAAAAACTACGATCCCCGCGCCAAACTCATGCAAGAGACTTGCAACGAAGTGCTGGCAGAACTCGGCTTAGAAAATGACCCCATGTTCAAATTGGCCAAACAAGTTGAAAAAATCGCCTTGGAAGACGACTACTTCGTGTCACGCAAGTTGTACCCTAACGTCGACTTCTACTCTGGCATCGTGCAGCGCGCTATTGGCATCCCTGTGAACCTGTTCACTGGCGTGTTCGCCTTGGCCCGCACTGTGGGCTGGATTGCCCAACTGAATGAAATGATTGGTGATCCCGAGTACAAAATCGGCCGTCCCCGTCAGATGTTTACGGGCTCACCCCGCCGTAACGTGCCAGGCGCAAAATAAGCT
>SXXD01000071.1 GCA_005789685.1 Burkholderiales bacterium | reverse complement strand
CCAGCGCCCAAAATAATGAAAGTCTCAACCGGCGCGGCTTTGATAATCGGCTTCATGCTTCCGCCGGCCATGATAAAGCCGCCGAACACGCAAACCATCAAAACAACGATACCAATAATCGCATTCATATTTCTCTCCAAAAACGAACAAACGGGCGGCTGGCTTCCCAGCTGCGCCCGTCATTGTTCCTTCAAAGCCTTGCCCTTACAGGCAAAGGCTCAATGCATTTCAGACATTGCGACGCCTGAAGCAGGCGCAGTTTTGGGTAACAGGTTAGGAACATCACGCCAAGCTTGGCGAATTTCATTCAACAGCGTGTGAACTTCTTGCAATGCATCGAGGTCATTGCGCGCGTTCACATACACCAAGCGGCGAGTGACGTAACTGTACAACTCATACAAGTTACGTGCCAAATCGCCACCCTTTTCTAAATCCAAAGCACCTTGTAAACCCAAGACGATGCGGCCAGCGCGCACCAAACTCTTGTTTTTATCTTCAATAGAGCCACGTTGAATATGACCCTTGGCCGTGACCAAGCTGTCTATCAAGCCGTCAAACAGCATCTGAATGAGTTCAACCTTATCGGCCACCAGTGCTTGTGATGCACTGTTGCCTTCGCCGTAGCTCTCCATCGCTTTGAAATGTACTCGCATGATGTCTTGTTCCTTATGATCCTGACACAGCAGGAATCGGAGGGACACCGGGAAACTTGAGTCTTCTTGGACAAAAGAAGGCTGAAATGACATTTGACGGGCGCCAAACACTGAAATAAGGGGGTTTGTGCGCATCATCGGCCCCTTCCAGCTTTGGGTTTGGCCACGTGCGCTGGCTCCACGTTCAGGGTGCCCCGTAACTTTTTGACCACGGCAGTCAGCAATTGGCTTACCCGCGACTCGGTCACACCCAAAACTTCGCCAATTTCTTTGAGGTTCAGCTCCTCAACGTAGTACAAATTCATTAACAATTGGTCGCGCTCGGGTAAATCGGCAACGGCTTCTGTCAAGGCGCCCATGAACTGCTCGTGCTCCACAATGGCCTCAGGCTGCTGCGAGGCATCGGTGGCAATGTTCATCACCTCTTCGGTGACCACTTCCATGGAATAGGTTTCAAACCGACGCGCTTGCGTGCGCTCCTTGTGAAACAGCTCAATGTCCTTGCCCATGTGATCGGCCAATTCGGCCTGAGTAGGCGTGCGACCTAACTCGGCCGCCAACTCGTGGGTAGCCGTACTGTGCGACTTGTTAATGGCCACAGCAGAGCGTGGCAAAAATGACAGGCGGCGAACTTCGTCCAGAATGGCGCCCCGCACGCGGCTGTGGGCAAAATTCTCAAACTCAATGCCCTTGCCAGGGTTGTAAGCTCGCGCAGCCTCAAGCAGGCCAATCATGCCCACTTGAATCAGTTCATCCAACTCCATAAAGGGCGGTAACCTGACTTTCAGGTGCAAAGCCACGCGCTTAACCATGCCCAAATGGGCCATGACCAGCGCTTCGCTGTTATTTTGAACCTGTTCGTAAAGTTTAGTGGAGTTGGCCATCTTGTTTATGCGCTGGTTTTCACCAAACGTTCCACAAAAAATTGTAAGCCACCCGAAGCCTCGTCAATGGGCTCCAGTTGACGAACGGCTTCCGCCAGACGCCTGAAATCGCGCGCGCCCGCACTTCCCGGGGCAAATTCAGAAACGGGCTGGTATTTTTTCAGCGCCGTCAAAATGAGTTCATCGTTCTCAATCGAGCCCAAATAGCGCACGGTTCGGTTCAGAAAACGTGCACACACCTGATTGATTCGCTCAAACAGTTGATAGCCTTCTTGAGCACTGCCAACGCCATTGGGCACCAGGTAAATTTCGTCCAAACCATGGTCTTGAATGAGCACCTTGATGGTGGCATAGGCATCGGCAATGGAGGAAGGGTCGTCGCGGACGACAACAAAGCGCCTTGAACAGGCCGCCATGAAGGCCAAAACCTCAGGAGAAATACCTGCAGCCATGTCAACAATGAGGTAGTCAATGTCATCGTCAAGGGCACTAAAAGCTCTGACGATATTGGCCGCCTGAATGTCCCCTAGGGCGGCCATTTCTTGAATGCCAGAGGCGCCAGGCACCAGTTTGACGCCCTGACGGGTGGTCACAATGATCTCGGCAAGGGTTTTTTCACCACTTAAAAAATGACTTAAGTTGTAAGGGCAACGACATCCCAATGCAATTTGGGCGTTGGCCAAACTCATGTCGGCATCAAACAACATGACGCGGTGACCCATGGCTTGCAGCGCAACAGCCAAGTTCACAGAGACCGTGGTTTTACCCACTCCTCCTTTGCCACTGGCAATGCCAATGACTTGCGTCGTTTTTACTTTATCCATGAAGTTCACTTTGAGGCATTTCAAGCGACCAATTGGGGCGGCTCAGACCCAGCGTATGGGTGAGCGGCACATTGGTAGCGTCTGCCTCGTTAACCTGAGTTACTAGTGTCGCAGGTTTTATGGCCTCTTCCATCGTGTCTGGTACAAAAGCATCTGAAGATGGGGTCAAATGGGTCATGGCAATGTTGATCAGTTTTTGCAAACCTGAAGATTTCAAGCCATCTGAAATTTTGTCAGAACCACCCCCAGCCGAAACCACGCACTGAGCACCCTCTGCAATTAAAAATTGGATCAATGGCCAAGGTGAATTGGACTCATCAAGTTTGCTGATCATGAGTGACTGCCAGTTCAGCTTTGATTTCAGCATGATGCGCGACAAAGTCACGCCAGAAGAATCGGCGGGCACCACAGCATGCAAACCAGCTTCTGGGCAAACTTGCAAAATTTCAGCCAAACGGTCTTCCATTTGAACACCTGGGGTGTCAATTAGGATCAAACGCTTGGGTGACAATTCTTCGAGCAAAAGCTTCAAAGTGTCGGCACCGTTTGCACGGTAGCATTCCACACCCAATTGGGCGCATAACATTTGCGTTTGACTCCATGCACCAGCGCGCATGTCGTGGTAACTCACGACGGCCACATATTCATTGCCGTATTGCATGGCCAATTGCTGAGCGGCCTTGGCCACCATCAAAGTTTTGCCAGAGCCTGACAAACCAGCCATCACATGAATGCCTCGGTTTGGGAATCCCTCTTGAGGGCGCTCTAGATTGTGGGTGAGTTGTGCACGAATGCTGTCCAAGGCACTGTCTAAAGTAGGTTGCTCGCGCAAACCTTCTTGCAGCAAAGCACGCAATGCTGTTGGCACGCCCACCTCTGTCATGGCTTGCACAAGCGGTTGAATGTGTGCGGGCCAATATTGATTCATTTGCCAGCTTGCAGTTTGCTGGCTCAATCTAAATTCTTGACGCAAGGCTGCCAACTCTTCGCGAACCAATGAAACAATTTCTTGACTACGAGCTTGTTCGCGACCTTGGCTGAGCAGATGATCGCTTGAATCATTTGCAGTTGAATCACGTGAACCGTTTGACTCGCTCTGGCCGCCTGTCTTTAACAAGTGATGCAAATGGTCACTGAATGGCTGGTTGACTGAAGATGGGGTGCTAGAAAGTCGCTTGTTAACACCAGACAAAGCTGAACCAGACGGGTAAGGCGTCGCTGTTTGTCCGTTCTCAATTGCGCCCACTTCTTCTGCCATCAACTCATCGGAAGAGGCTGCAGCCACATCCAGCGCCACGATCAATTCTGTTTGACCTTCCACGCGATTGTTCGAGATGATCAACACATCGGGGCCAAACAAAGCCATTGCCTTTTCAGTGGCACTGCGAGTGTCGCGGGCAAGTATGCGTTTGAGTTCCATGGTCTTATCTCTT
>SXXD01000287.1 GCA_005789685.1 Burkholderiales bacterium | reverse complement strand
CAAGGGGTCGCGAGTTCGAATCCCGCCACGCCGACCATTGATGTTTGACAAAAGCTCTTAAGAACAAATTCTTAAGAGCTTTTTTCTTGGCGAGTTATCACACATCAAGACACCTCAAGACGCCTCTGGTTTGGCTTCCTGCGCCGCAGCACCTTGCTCAGACTGAATGTTAATGGCCATAGGACCCTTGGGGCCATCGGTCAATTCAAAGCTAACCCTGGCACCCTCTTTAAGGCTTTTAAAGCCTTCCATGGTGATGGCAGAAAAGTGCGCAAAAGCGTCTGGGCCGCCACCATCGGGCTGAATAAATCCAAATCCCTTGGCGTCATTGAACCACTTCACTGTTCCGTTGAGCATGCATGTCTCCATCCGTTTGATTTATAGGACATTTAAAGCACTGTTTTTGACGTTGTCAATTCAAGGTTTACCCGACTGATGCAAAATTGCTGCATTGCGACATAAGGACTTTTTAGGGGGGTGGCTCAGAACCCCGCTGAGTCTCTATAGAATGAAATCATGGCAACAGAGAAACCTAAAAAACCAAATTCACCAAACCCGCCCGGATCGGTCGGGGACCCTGCTAGTACCCCCGGAAATAGTGATTCTGTGGTTTTAGAAAGACGACCTGCCAAAGTTGGACCGCCTCAGATGTACCAAGTTGTCATGCTGAATGACGACTACACCCCCATGGAGTTTGTTGTTTTGGTGCTTCAAGAGTTTTTTAACAAAGACCGAGAAGCTGCCACGCAAATCATGTTGAAAATTCACTTGGACGGCAAGGGCATTTGTGGGGTTTTCTCTCGTGACGTGGCCGCTACAAAGGTCGACCAAGTGCTTGATGCAGCCAATCAGGCTGGACACCCACTTCAGTGTGTAAGCGAGCCTGTGGCATGAATCGCACAAAAAGTCGGCAAGAATGTGGCATAAAGCAGTTGCAATCTAACAAATCTACCCAACCTAATATTTTTAACCTCCGCAAGGCATTGAAGGAAATCACATGATTGCCCAAGAATTGGAAGTCAGTTTGCACATGGCCTTTGTTGAGGCGCGTCAGCAGCGACACGAGTTCATTACCGTAGAGCATTTGCTGTTGGCATTGCTAGACAACCCCAGCGCAGCAGAAGTGTTGCGCGCGTGTTCGGCGCAAGTTGACGATTTGCGTCAATCGCTGGCCACTTTCATCAAAGACAACACACCCCAAGTGGCGGGTACCGAAGAAGTCGACACGCAACCCACATTGGGTTTTCAGCGTGTGATTCAGCGCGCCATCATGCACGTTCAGTCGACCGGCAGTGGCAAAAAAGAAGTCACCGGTGCTAATGTGCTGGTTGCGATTTTTGGTGAAAAAGATTCGCACGCTGTGTATTACTTGCACCAACAAGGCATTACACGTTTGGACGTTGTTAATTTCATCGCCCACGGTATTCGAAAAAGCGATCCACCCGAAGCCACCAAGGGCAGTGACGCAGCGCCTTCACCAGAAAATGAAGAGGGCAGCGGCAGCTCTGAACGAAACGAAAAGGCATCGCCTTTAGAGCAGTTCACTCAGAACCTGAACCAGCTGGCCAAGGAGGGCAAGATTGACCCGCTCATTGGCCGCGAATATGAGGTTGAGCGCACCATTCAAATTTTGTGCCGTCGGCGTAAAAATAATCCTCTGTTGGTAGGCGAGGCCGGTGTCGGTAAAACGGCTATTGCAGAAGGCTTGGCTTGGCGCATCACGCAATCTAGCGTGCCAGAAATTTTGGCAGAGGCTGTGGTTTATTCTCTGGACATGGGTGCATTGCTTGCAGGTACCAAGTACCGAGGTGATTTTGAGCAGCGCCTGAAGGGTGTTTTGAAGGCCTTGAAAGACAGGCCGCACGCGGTCTTGTTCATCGACGAAATTCACACGCTCATCGGCGCCGGTGCGGCATCGGGCGGCACTCTGGACGCGTCCAACTTGCTCAAGCCTGCGCTTTCAAGCGGCCAGTTGAAATGCATTGGTGCCACCACCTTCACCGAATACCGCGGCATCTTTGAAAAAGATGCGGCCCTGTCGCGCCGTTTCCAAAAGGTCGATGTGGTCGAGCCTACTGTGGCAGAAACAGTCGACATTTTGAAAGGCTTGAAGTCTCGCTTTGAAGAACATCACAGCGTGAAATATGCCAATGCCGCTTTGCAGGCAGCTGCTGAGTTGTCTGCCAAATTCATCAACGATCGCCACTTGCCTGACAAGGCCATTGACGTGATTGACGAAGCCGGCGCTGCACAACGCATCTTGCCGCCTTCCAAGCGCAAGAAAACCATCGGCAAAGCCGAAGTGGAAGACATCGTGGCCAAGATTGCACGCATTCCGCCTGCCAATGTGTCCAACGACGACCGCAGCAAATTGCAAACCATTGAGCGTGATTTGAAGAGTGTGGTGTTTGGGCAAGACAAGGCGATCGAAGTCTTGGCATCCGCTGTCAAAATGGCGCGCTCTGGCTTGGGTAAAACAGACAAGCCCATTGGTTCATTCTTGTTCAGTGGTCCTACAGGTGTGGGCAAAACCGAAGCTGCTAAGCAGTTGGCCTACATCATGGGCATTGACCTCATTCGCTTTGACATGTCAGAGTACATGGAGCGTCATGCGGTCAGTCGCCTTATTGGTGCGCCTCCGTGTTATGTGGGTTTTGACCAAGGTGGCTTGCTAACTGAAGCTGTGACCAAGAAACCGCATTGCGTTTTGTTGCTCGATGAAATTGAAAAAGCGCACCCTGACATTTTCAATGTGTTGCTGCAGGTCATGGACCATGGCACCTTAACGGACAACAACGGCCGCAAAGCTGACTTCCGCAATGTGATCATCATCATGACCACCAATGCCGGCGCAGAGACCATGAACAAGGCCACCATTGGCTTTACCAATCCGCGTCAGGCGGGGGACGAAATGGGCGATATCAAACGCTTGTTCACGCCAGAGTTCCGCAACCGTTTGGACGCCATGGTCAGCTTCAAGGCCTTGGACGAGCAAATCATCATGCGCGTGGTTGACAAGTTCTTGTTGCAGCTGGAGACCCAGTTGACTGAAAAGAAAGTCGACGTCACGTTTAGCGACAATTTGCGCAAGTTCTTGGCCAAAAAAGGTTTCGACCCGCTCATGGGTGCAAGACCCATGCAGCGCTTGATTCAAGACACCATTCGCAAGGCCTTGGCCGACGAATTGTTGTTTGGTCGCCTTATTGATGGGGGTCGTTTGAGCGTCGACTTGGACGAAAAGGATGAGGTTTTGCTGGACATTCAGCCTTTGCCCAAGAAAGAGGGGCGAAATTCAAAATCTGAACCCCACGAGCCTGAAGAGGCTACTGCCAACTGAAAAAAGCCGGATTCGTCCGGCTTTTTTGTTGAACAAGCTGAAGGCAGGGTAAGTGATTCAAATCCGTCCCCAGATGAAAAGTAAAATCTGACCTAGACGATTTAAAGAACAACAAGGAATTTGAAATGGCTGGCCACAGTAAATGGGCAAATATTCAACACCGCAAGGGCAGGCAAGATGAAAAACGCCAGCGCATTTGGACCCGTGTGGTTCGTGAAATCATGGTGGCTGCCAGAACTGGCGGTGGTGATCCCACTGCCAACCCCCGGTTGCGCCTGGCCATTGAGAAGGCCAAGGCGGCCAACATGCCGGCCGATACGGTCAAGCGCAACATAGACAAGGCCACAGGTAATTTGGAAGGCGTGACCTACGAAGAGATTCGATATGAAGGGTATGGCATTGGCGGCGCGGCCATCATTGTTGACACCATGACCGACAACCGCGTGCGCACCGTAGCAGAAGTTCGACACGCCTTCAGCAAACATGGCGGCAACATGGGCACCGAAGGTTCGGTGGCTTTTCAGTTCAAGCACTGCGGCCAATTGATTTTTGCACCGGGCACCTCAGAAGACAAAGTGATGGAAGTTGCACTAGAAGCCGGCGCTGAAGATGTCATTACCGACGATGAAGGCGCCATTGAAGTACTGACCTCTACGACAGATTTTGAAACAGTTAAAAATGCCCTTGAAGCCGCTGGTTTGATGGCAGACATGTCGGAAGTCACCATGCGCGCAGAGAACAGCATCGATCTT
>SXXD01000286.1 GCA_005789685.1 Burkholderiales bacterium | reverse complement strand
GCTGGCTATGCTTTGGCATTTTTAACGCCGCCCGGAGAGCCCGTGTCTTTGTGGTGGACTCTGCCTGCAGCGGTTGGCGCTTCAGCCTTACTGGCTTTGATCATTGGTTTCTTGGTTGTGCGCACCCACGGCATTTACTTCATCATGGTCACCATGGCCTTTGCACAAATGGTGTTTTATGCCTTCTTTGACAACAAGGTATTGGGCGGCTCAGACGGCATCTACATCAACTTCAAACCTGAAGCTGTGTTGTTTGATTTAGAAAACAAAAAGGTTTTCTATTTCTTCACCTTGGCTCTCATGGTCTTGGTTTATGCGTTTTTACGCCGTCTGCTGTGGAGCCCCTTTGGTCGTGCACTGGCTGGCATTCGTGTCAATGAACACCGGATGCGCGCGCTGGGGTATGGCACTTTCAACCACAAACTGGCGGCCTTTACGTTGGCCGGCGCATTGGCAGGTTTAGCGGGCTTCTTGTGGGGCGCTCAATCGGGGTATGTCAACCCTGAGCTCATGGGTTTTCACATGAGTGCGCATGTCATCATGATGGTCATCCTTGGCGGCATGGGCAATTTTGCAGGCGCCATTGTGGGCGCTTTCTCGTTCGAGTATTTGCTGCATGTGTTCAAAGACTTGCCCCAAGTGGCTGGCTTTAATTTAGGCAAGCATTGGCAGTTGTGGATGGGCTTGTTCATTGTGGCGCTGGTGGTACTGGCACCTCGAGGCATCTTGGGCTTGTTTGCCTCGCTGCTCAAAGACAAGTCAGAAAAACAAGGCCCTCAGACATGACGAACGCTCACTCAGCGCACGACTTGCTGTTGCGCGCCAACAAGATCACCAAACAGTTTGGTGGCCTGACTGCTGTGAACGAAGTGTCAGTCGATTTGCGCAAAGGCGAAATTCATGCCGTCATTGGGCCCAATGGCGCGGGCAAATCAACACTGGCCAATTTGCTCACGGGCGACCTGCCACTTACATCCGGCCATGTGACATTGAACGGCCAAGACATTACCGGCTGGACACCTGAAAAAATTTCTCGCCATGGTATGGGCAGAAGCTATCAAAAGACCAACATCTTTAGAAGCTTTAGTGTGTGGGACAACGTTCGTTTGTCAGCCCAGTCGCGCAGTCAACCCATGCCTTTCAATCCACTGGCGTGGCTTCAACAAGCCAGCCTCATGGCAGACGTGAACGAACGTGCAGAGCACGCCCTTGAATTGGCAGGCCTTCAAAATCGCCGACAAACTATGGCAGGTGCCGCCAGCCACGGCGAGCAACGCCAGTTGGAAATTGCCATGACTTTGGCCACAGAGCCGCAAGTTCTTTTGCTTGACGAGCCCTTGGCAGGCATGGGCTTGGCAGAAGCCGAAAGCATGGTGCAGTTGCTGCTGCGTTTAAAACCATTGCACGCCATGATGTTGGTTGAGCACGACATGGACGCTGTTTTTGCTTTGGCAGACCAGCTGACCGTGATGGTCAATGGCCAAGTGATAGCAAGCGGCTTGCCTGCTGATGTGCGCGCCGATCAAAGCGTTCAAGCTGCCTATTTGGGTGAGGATCATTGAGATGACTGACACATTGATTCAAGTGCAAGGCCTCAACAGTTACTACGGGGCCAGCCACATTTTGCGCAGCATAGATTTCGAAGTCAATCGCGGCGAAACCATTGGCCTGATGGGCCGCAATGGCATGGGCAAAAGCACACTCCTCAAATCCATCATGGGCATTGTCACACCCCAATCGGGTCATGTGCACATCAAAGGCCAGCGCATGAATGGCCGCGATATTTTTGAAGTCGCGCAGCTTGGTATTGCGTATGTTCCTGAAGGCCGCGGTATTTTTGGCAACCTGAGTGTGGTTGAGAATTTAAAAATGGCGGCACGTCCTGGCACACAAGGTCAAAACGATTGGACGTACGAGCGTGTGCTTGAAACTTTTCCGCGTTTGAAAGAGCGGCTGGGTCATGGTGGACAGCAGCTTTCTGGTGGCGAGCAACAGATGCTGACCATTGGCCGTGCCTTGATGACCAACCCCGATGTGCTTATTTTGGATGAAGCCACAGAGGGATTAGCGCCCCTGATTGCCAGAGAGATTTGGCGCATCTGCAGTGTCATTAAAGAAAGCGGCATCAGCAGCATCATTGTTGATAAAAACTGGAAGCACGTTACCAAAATTACCGATCGGAATGTTATTTTGGTCAAAGGTGAAGTCGTATTTGAGGGCAGCTCTGAGCTGCTGAAATCTCAGCCTGAAATCATGGCGCAACATTTGGGTGTGTAATCAAAATGGCCAATGACTTCACTTTGAAAGGCGTGCGCATTGTCAGTTTGGCGCTGAACTTACCCGGGCCCGCCGCATTGATGCGCTTGGCACAAATGGGCGCCACTTGCACCAAGGTCAATCCGCCACAAGGCGATCCCATGGCGCACTACACGCCAGGCTTCTATGAAATTTTGCACAAAGGCATGAAGCAAATCCAATGTGATTTGAAAGAAGCCAAGGGACAACACGCCTTGCATCAGTTGCTTGCCAAAACCGATGTGTTGCTCACCTCGTTCAGGCCCTCTGCCTTGCACAAACTGAGCTTGGGCTGGAAGACATTGCACAAACAATACCCAAACCTAAGTTGCGTGACCGTGGTTGGAGCTCCTGGCCCCTTGGCTGAAATTCCGGGTCACGATTTAACCTACCAAGCGGAAGTGAACTTGGTACCCGGTATGACATTGCCAGCCAGTTTGTTTGCCGACATGGGCGGCGCCTTGATGGCCAGCGAAGCCGTTTTAAAAGCTGTGCTAAAACAACGCAGCACTGGCAAAGGCTTCTTCCACGAAGTGGCTCTCAGCGACGCAGCCGCTTGGTTGGCCTTGCCAAGACATTGGGGCATGACTTTGCCTGAAGGTGCAGTGGGCGGTGCGCACGCTGGTTACAACATGTACGCGTGCAAAAACGGCCGCGTAGCCGTAGCTGCACTAGAGCCACATTTTGCAAAGTCATTGTGCGAAGCCGCAGGCATTGTGGTCAAAGACCAAAATACCTTGTATGCCAAGTCAACGCACGACACCATTGCAAGCTTTTTGGCCAGCAAGACAAGACAACAATTGAACAAATTGGCGGCAGACAAAGACATCCCCTTGATGACTTTGCCCAAAGCCCTCTAACTGAGCTTGGCCAACGACTCAGTGATTTAACTGCGTCCAAGCCTTGTCAAGGCGCTTCACACTCACAGGTTGTGGCGTGCGCAATTCTTGTGCAAAGAAACTCACGCGCAGCTCTTCAAGCAGCCATCGAAACTCCAGCATGCGGTCGTCTACCGCACCTTTGCGCTCGGCTACCAAACGCCAATAGCGCTGTTCTTGTGGTTTGAGCTCCAACAACTTAGCGCCATCGCGTGCAGGATCGGCACGCCATTTTTCTAGGCG